>JBOGGB010000442.1:0-4606 GCA_050743605.1 Acidimicrobiales bacterium | reverse complement strand
GGCGCGCACACGTAGAGCGTGTGCGCGCCGACGAGGAGCGCTTCGGGGTCGATGTCCCCGCCGCCGATCGGACCGGCCATGCCGGAAGGTTCGAAGGAGGGGCTCGTTGCCGGAGTGCCGTAGGGCGGGGTGTCGTGAGGGCTCCCGAGAGCGTGCGCCGGCTCCGGCTCGGCGAACGGCTCGAGGACGGTCTCCGCCGTCGTGTAGACCCCCGAGCGCTGCCGATCGTCGCGAAGCCACGTGGCCCGAGCCGCCTGCAGCGCCTCGGGGACCCCGGCGGCCTGGAGGAGGTCGAGCACCTCCTCGGTCTCCTGGGTGTCGACCCATCGCACCACGTCGCTCATGGTGCGGCCCGCTGATGCGGCCGCGAGCAACAGCGGAGCGAGCAGCTTGGCCGCGGTCGCGTACCAGAAGTCTCCGTCGGCCGTCGTGCCCTCGGCACGGGCGACCTCGGTGAGGTCGGCCGCCACCCGACGGGCACGCGACCACGTCCGCGCTGCCGAGACGGGAGACCAGACGTTGCGCGGCAGGCCGGTCGTTCCTGCGGGGTCGAAGCACCAGACCGTTCCACATCGCCTGCGCCACATGAGGGTGTCGCGGACGAGGTCGCTCTTCACACTCGCGGCGAGGACGGGACCATTCCATCCGAGGATCGCAGGAACCGCGAGGGCGGTCGTCTTCCCGCTCTGCGTCGGGCCTATGACCGCGACCGACTGCGCCATCTCCGCCGCGAGGACCCGGCGGCCGAGCGCGCGGCCCACCTCTCCGATCACCAGTCTCCCTCGCGGGAGCCCCGCGCATTCGAGGAGCCGGAGGTCGGCGCGGGTAGCCCACCGAGCGCCCTCGGCGGGAGGGCCGGCGCGCGGGTTGATCATCGGTCCGGTACCGCCCAACCTGGGCATGGTTCGCGGCGCGCCGGCGACGGAACGGCGTCCTCTGCCCGGGTCTCGGGCCTGTGGCGTGGGCCGAGGTCGCCCCGCACGCATCGAGGCAAGTACCGCGCCGAACGCGCAGAGCGCGAGCACGAGGCTCAGATGTGCGGTCACCCGGGCGCCGCGATCATCGCCGCGTCCGTGTCCACGATCTCCCGCTCGCCGCGGCCGACGACGTGTTGGACGAGGAAGGATCGCCTCCCGACCTTCCAGAGGGCGACCCCGCGCCGCAGCTGTGGGACGACCTCGGCCTCGGTCTCGGAGAGCGACAACAGCTCCCGCGCGGCGACGACCTCGCCCGGTGCCTGCCCGTAGACGACTCGGGTCTCGGAGTCCGCGAGCAGGCCGCTGGCGAGCCCGACCTGCTCGGATCCGGCGGCACCCACCGACTGCAGGTCCGACACCCGGTGCAGCACCGCGACGTTCGCGACCCCGTAAGCCCTCGAGAGTTTCCATGACGCCTGGAGCCAGCGAGCGACGCCCAAGTTCGCGAGCACCGCCCAGGCCTCGTCGACCACCACGAACACGTGCCCCGCCCCTGCCGCCGACGCCTGCCTCGCCAGCGTCGCCTGGAGCCACGCGGTCGCACATGCCATGAGGACGCCGAGCGCGGGCGAGTTGTAGAGGGCTGAGAGATCGAGCACGACGAGCGTTCCGCTTAGATCGAGCCCCGGCGTCGTGGGCCCGTCGAACATCCCCCGGAGGTCTCCATGTACGAGCCTGCGCAGCTCGAGCGCGACGTCGCGGCCGTCCTCGAGCAGTGCGGCACGATCGGTCCGCACACTCGCTGCAGACTCCGTGCTCGGGTCGAGGAGCGCGTCGACGACGTGTGGCAGGGTCGGCGCGCCGCAGGTGAGAGAGACCGCGGCGAGCGCGAGGTCCGTGGCCGCGCGCTCCCTGGGCAGGAGCTGACGGCCGAGACACGTCGACGCCAGCGACGCGAGAACCTCGGCCTGGCGTCGGTTGGCTCGCACGCCGCCGTGCGCTCCTGTCTCCCCACCGTCCTCACCTTCGCCGATCGGGCCCGGATCGAGCGGGTTCAGCCGGACCGAACCTCCAGGACGGAGCGCGACCGGTCGAGCTCCCCACGCAGTCGAGAGCGCCCGGTACTCACCCTTGGGGTCCACGACCCACGCGCGCCGCCCGAAGACGGCCTGGCGCCAGAGGTACGTCTTCACGAAGGCGCTCTTCCCTCTTCCGATCTGTCCGAAGACGATCATGTTCGGGTTCGAGACCACCCCTGCCGCGTAGAGCTCGAAGGGGTCGTGGACGAACGAGCCCCCGAGCATGTCGCGCCCGACGAGAACCCCTCTGTGCCCAAGTCCCGCCTCGGTGAGGAGCGGGTACGCGGCGCCGAGGTGACGCGTGGTGATCTGGTGCGCGGGGACTCGCGGTCCGGTGCGCGGGGTCAGCACGGCTGCTTGCTCCTGATGACCCGAGAGATCCTCATTTCCCCGGAACGGTCGTGCCCAAGTCCCTCTCCGCGCGCGGAGGGCTGAACATTGTGTGGCGCGTTCGGCCGTCGAGCGGGGGCGGGGCTAACCGGCTCGACCGCCCGTCGGTGCCGGAGCATCACCGACGAGAGGGACTCGCCTCAGTGGCTGATTGCGTTCGCGGCGCGCGCGGCGTTCCACTCCTCGATTCGCTGCCCGATCTTCACTCCCGCCGAACCCAGCTGGCGCAGCTGGGCCGGGGTGATCGGATCGACGACCAACTCACGTACGGTGCGCACATGGCTCGGAGCGGCCTCGGCGACCTTTGCCAGGCCGGACGCCGTCAGAACCGCTTGGGTCGCCCGGCCATCGTTGGGGCAGATCTGTCGGGTGACCCACCCTCGGCTCTCGGAACGGGAGACCACGTGGGAGAGTCGCGACAGCGACGAGCTCGTTCTCTCGGCGAGCTCGGACATCTGGAGCGTCCGGCGATCAGACTCCGACAGCACGGCCAGCACCTCGAACTCGAATAGGGTGAGACCAGCGGTGCGCTGCAAGTCGCTGTCCATTGCAGCGGGCAGCTTCCTGAATAGCTGCACAACACCTCGCCATGCTCGTTGCTGCCCGTCGTCCAGCCACATCCCTGCCTCTGCCTCTGCCTCTGTCTCGTCTTCGTCCCCGTCCGTCCGCACCATACGCCCACTCTACCAGCGATAACTTGACGCATCAAGTAGTTTGGCGTACCATTCGTTTGTTGCTTCAACTGAAAAGCTGAGAGGGCGCCCCCCTGATGACCGCTACCACCACTCCCACCGCCGTGCCGGCCGAGAGCGCCGCTCGCAGCCGGTGGACGCTGACCGCGGTCTGCGTGGCCACCTTCATGCTGCTCGTCGACGTGACGATTGTGCAGGTTGCGCTGCCGACGATCCAGCACCATCTCGACGCCTCCTTCACCGACCTGCAGTGGGTGATCGACGCCTACGCGCTCACCCTCGCCGCGCTCATCCTCACCTGGGGGTCGGTCTCGGACCGCTTCGGACGCAAGCGGGTCTTCATCGCCGGACTCGTGGTGTTCACCGCGTCTTCACTGCTCTGCGGGCTCGCCCAGTCGATCGACATGCTCATCTGGTCGCGCGCCCTCCAGGGCGTCGGCGGCGCGGCGATGTTCGCCACGAGCCTCGCCCTCATCGGCCAGGACTTCCAGGGCCCGGCGCGCGCCAAGGCGATCGCAGCGTGGGGCGCGACCGTCGGTGGTGCGGTGGCGGTCGGACCGATCGTCGGTGGGGCGCTCACGAGCGGCGTCGGCTGGCGCTGGATCTTCATCGTCAACGTGCCGATCGGCGTCGTCGCCATCTGGCTCTCCTCGACGAAGATGCGCAACCAGAAGGATCCTGGCGCGACCCGCCTCGACGGCCTCGGCCTCGTCAGCTTCGCCGCGGCGATGTTCCTGCTCGAGCTCGGCCTCATTCGCGGCAACTCCCTCGGTTGGACGAGCGGACCAATCGTGGCGATGTTCGCTGGATCGGCGGCGGCCATTCTCGGCTTTGTCCTCGTCGAGCTCCGCCAGATCCGACCGATGTTCGACCTCTCGCTCTTCCGCAAGCCCGGCTTCACCGGGGTCTCGGTCGGCACCTTCGCGATCGGCGGCGGGTTGTTCGCGCTCCTCCCCTACCTCACCTTGTACCTCCAGAACGACCTCGGCTACTCGCCGTTCGCCGGCGGCCTGCGCCTATTGCCGTTGACGGTGCTCGCCTTCCTCGTTCCGTTCGCCTTCCGCCGCCCCGCCCAGAAGCTCCCGCCCGGCGTCGTGCTCGGTGCCGGCTTCGCCATCAGCGCCGCCGGCATTGCCGCGTTCCTCGTGGTCGGCCCCAGCTCGGGCTGGACCGACCTCATCCCGGGGTTGGTGCTCTCCGGCGTCGGCGTCGGAATCGCCAATCCGGCGATCGCGAGCATCGGACTCGGTGTCGTGCCCCCCGAACGGAGCGGCATGGCGTCGGGTATCAGCAACACCTTCCGCATCGCTGGGCTCGCGACCGGGGTCGCGGCGCTCGGCGCGGTCTTCCAGCAGCGGATCACCACCTCGCTTTCGTCAAGCGTGGGCCCCAACGCCGCCGCGGTCGGCCGCGTCGTCTCCTCGGCGGGCGTCAAGGCGGCCGCACACGGCCAGGCCAAGACCGCCGCCGCCGCCCACGTCGCCTTCGTCTCGGGACTGCACCCGATCTTCGTCATCGGGGCGATCGC
>JBOGGB010000441.1:0-14075 GCA_050743605.1 Acidimicrobiales bacterium | reverse complement strand
CCCCCCGCGCGGCAGCCTCCAGGGCCCCCGGAAAGAGCGGGAGGGCTTGGCTGTCGAGCACCAGGGAGACTCCCGAGCGCTCGGCGACCTCCCAGCTGTGGCCGAGGAGGCCGTAGCCGGTGACGTCGGTCACCGCCCCCGCGGCGGCGTCCAAGCTCTGGAGGGCCGCGGAGGCGTCACGGTTCAGCTTGCGCATCACGGCGACGGTCGCGCGCCGGTCGGCCTCGGTGCCGCCCTGGAGGACGATTCCCGTCCCGAGCGGCTTGGAAAGGACGACCACCTGTCCCGGGCGGGCCGCTCGCTTCGTCAGGATGCGGTCGGGGTGGACCAGGCCCTGGACTGCAAGGCCGAAGATCGGTTCGGCGGAGCGGATGGTGTGCCCTCCCGCCACGACTCCGCCCGCCTCGGCGACGACGGCAGCCGCAGAGGAGACGATCTGGTCGATCACCGCGTCGGGAAGATGCTCGGGGAACGCGGCGATGTTCAGCGCGAGCACCACGCGCCCGCCCATGGCGAAGACGTCGCTGCACGCGTTGGCCGCAGCGATCGCGCCGAAGTCCGCGGGGTCGGCCACCATCGGCGGGAAGAAATCGGTCGTGGACACGAGAGCGAGGTCGTCATTGAGCCAGAGCACCGCCGCGTCGTCGAACGCGTCGATCCCGACGAGGAGGGAGCGGTTCGAAGCTTGCGTCGCGAGGAAGGCGAGGAGCGTGTCGAGTGGCCCCGCGCCCCACTTGGCCGCGCAACCTCCACAGGTGGTCCACTCGGTGAGGTCGACGGTGGGCGAGGCGGGACCGCGGGTGTCGGGACCGGTCATCGTCAGCCCCTGGCTTCCTGCCTGTCCGGCGGTGCCGGCGGCAGCTCGGGACCGGCAGTGCGCAGGTCCCCGTTGCGCCGGGTCATCCCGACGCCGTCGAGATGGGAGAGGAGCGGGAGGACCGTGCGCCGCGAGGCGCCCAGGGCGTCGCGCACGTCGGACACCCTCACGCCTTCGGGGTTCTTCTGGAGGAGTGCTGCGACACGCGCCGCGGCCTCCTCGATCGCGCTTGCCGCGAACCAGAGGCCGTTCGTCTCGACGACGAGACCGCTGCGGACGAGGCGTCGGAGGTCATTGCGCGCGACAGTGCTCGGCGGGGGCGGGTCGAACGGCGTCGCCCGGAGCTGCGCCAGGTAGGGATGGTCGAGCAGGTCGGCGTCCGCCATCGCGTGCTTGTCCTCCCCGCTGTGGGCGTCGCCAGGCTTCCCACCCTCTCCTCCGACGCCTGCAGGCTCGCCGCCGAGCGTCTCGGCTGCCCCCTCTCCGGTCCCCGTACGCGCGATGCCGTGGGAGACCACGAGGTTGTCCAGCGTCGCGGCGACGACGCGCTCGCGCTCGTTCAGGAGAGACAGGTCGAGCCCGGACGGACCTGCTTCGCGGACGCGATCGGTGACCAGCGATCGTGCGCGCTCGAGCGCTGCCGGGTCGACGATCCAGCGCCCCAAGGTCGGCGTCGCCGTGGACCCCGTCAGCCGCTCCAACTCGCCCGTCTCGACCCAGCCCCGCTCTGCCACCACGCGGGAGATGGAGATGCTGGGGTCGGCCCTCGACACCGGCAGGACGGGGGCTACGTCGAGCAGCATGCCTCCGCCTACCACCAGCTTCCGGCCGGCGTCGCGGAGGACGAAGCGGTCGCCGGGAGCGAGCGGCAGCGGAGCGGTGAGCCAAAGGCGCGCCCTACCCCTCGATCCCGGGGCTACCTCCGAATCCTGTCCGAGGACCTGCAGCCGCACGGCCTGTTCCCCGGTCCCGAGGTGCGCGAGGTACGCACCGCGAACCGAGACCGGATGTTCCAGATCGGCGCGCGTCCAGAGCTCTGCGTCTGCGACGCTGCAGCGATGCCACTGGCGCGCGCGGAGGAGCGCAGCGCCACGCGCGGCGGCACGGCGATCGACTCCGGCGAGGTTCACCGCGAGACGGCGTCCCGGCTTCGCAGAGCCGAGGCGCCTCCCGTGGCTCTCGAGCCCGCGGACCCGCACGGGCAGGGGATCCGGCGTCGCAGACGAGACGACGTCGAGATGGTCTCCGACGGTGATCGTGCCGCCGGCGAGCGTTCCGGTCACGACAGCGCCGGCACCGCGGATCGCGAAGGACCGGTCGATCCACAGCCGTGGGCGGTCTCGGTCCTGAGCCGGCGGCACCGCCGCGATCAGCGAGTCGAGGGCCTCGCGCAGGCCGCGGGGACCGTCGATCCCGACTCCTGCCGGTGCGTCCACCGCGACGACCGGCGCACCCTCGAGGAAGGTCCCCGCAACGTGCGACGCGACATCGCGGCGCACCTCGTCGAGCCGGCCCTCGCTGACAGACGTCGAGTGGGTGAGCACGACGATGCCGTGGCGGATGCCGACGACGTCGAGGATGCGGAGGTGGTCCTCGGACTGGGGCTTCCACCCCTCCGTGGCGGCGACTACGAAGAGGCACGCGTCGACTGCACCCACGCCGGCGACCATGTTCTTCAAGAAGCGCACGTGCCCCGGCACGTCGACAAGGCCGATCTCGGTTCCCGATGCGAGGATCGTGGAAGCGAAGCCGAGGTCGATCGTGAGGCCGCGGCGTCGTTCCTCCTCCAAGCGGTCTGGGTTCGTGCCCGTCAGCTGCTCGACCAGCGTCGACTTGCCGTGGTCGACGTGGCCGGCAGTGACGACGACGCGCGAGGGCGGGATCGCGCCGACTTGTCCGGCCGGAGCCCCTCGCGTCGTCGGATGCGCCATCAGGAGAGCACCTCCGAGCGAACGCGCTCGCGCACATGCTCCGTGGTTACTTCGGCGTGCTCGTAGGGAAGCCGAAGCATGGAGGTCACGGGAGCACGCGAGGTGTACATCGCCCCTAGAACACTACCGGGCCGGCCGCGTGCCAGACTTCGGCGGACCACTGCGGCAACCTCGTGAAGGGCAACGAAGGGGGACGACGTATGGGTAAGGGGCGCACGAGGCGCCGTGCGCGTCCCGTGGCTCGCGTCGGGCTCCGGGACATGGCCGCGCTGGCGACGGCGGGGGTCCTGGCGACTGCCTCGCTGATGGCGGCGGGGAGCGGGGCAGGCGCGCAGCAGGTCGTGCCAACCGGGCCGGCGCGCCGGGCCGTCACTGCAGCTGCCGGGCCGGCCGCGGAGGGTCCCGTCCTGCACGAGGTCTGGCGGGTGCAGCTCGGGGAGGGCCTCCGCGGGGCGGTGATGCTCGGGTCGCCGTCGATCGCCACATTGAAGGGAGGCGCTGCGGTCGTCTTCGGCGACCGTTCGGGTCGTGTCGACGCGCTGAGCCTTGCTTCGGGCGCCTCTGTGCCCGGCTGGCCGAAGCATCTGGGCGTACCGGTGACATCGACGCCATCGGTGCTGAAGACGCCCGGTTCGCCGTATGACACCGTGCTCGTGGGCAGCGGCGACGCGGCCGATCCGTGCGCTGGTGGCTACGAATGGCTCCTCCCGAGCGGCGCGGTGGGATTCGCGAGCGGGCCCAATCCTTCGGCCGACCACGCCTGCCGCGCCGACGGCGTCTTCGCAGGGGTCGCGATCGGCACGCTCGGTGGGGTCACCGCCGCAGTCGCCGGAACGCTTGGCCAGGAGACGTACGCCTTCGACGCGGTCACGCGTCGGGTGCTCGCAGGGTTCCCGTGGTTCCAGGGTGACTCGAACTTCGCCACTCCGGCGATTGCCGATGTAGACGGCGACGGCACGAACCAGATCATCGAGGGTGGCGCGCAGACGGCGGGGGTCGCGTTCGGGAGGAAGTACACGCAAGGCGGCCACATCAGGGTCCTCAGCGCCAGCGGAAAGTTGCTCTGCGAGGAGACGACCAACGAGTCGGTGAACTCGTCGCCCGCTGTGGGCACGTTCCTCGCCAACGCCGCGGTCGGCATCGTCGCAGGAACTGGGCCGACATTCCCGACGGCGAGAGAGCACGACGACGTGATCGCGGTGAACGCTCATTGTCACGAAGTCTGGGCGCACAAGCTCGCGGGCACAACTGGCTACGAGAGCCCTGCGCTCGCCGACGTGCTCGGCAATGGTCAGCTCCAGGTGGTCGTCACGACACGCTCCGGCGGCGTCTACGCGTTCGAGGGAGCGAACGGCGCGACGCTGTGGCACACGCAGCTGAAGCACCACATCTACGGATCACCCGTCACCATCGGGCTCGGCACGGGCCCCCAGGACGTCGTCGTCGCCACGACCGGCGGCTTCGACGTCCTTACAGGTGAGCGCGGACGTGTCCTGGATGCCACAGTGGCGAAGACAACCGGCTTCCAGAACGCTCCGCTCGTCACGAAGGACGCGAACGGGACGATCGGCATCACGGTCGTCGGCTACCAACGATCGGGTACCGTGGCGGCCCACTTCGAGTGGGTGGGATCCGACGCCGACGCCGTCGATGGCCCGGGCACTTGGCCACAGTTCCACCACGATCCACAGCTGACCGGCAACGCATCCTCGGCGATCGTCGCGCCCTCGCCAATCCCGGGCACCTAAGCGGTCTCACCTTCTCGTCCTTCTCGACAGTTTCGGCGGAGCACCCAGGCGCCGAGGAAGGTAGCGCCCGCGCCGGCCGCGCCCGGACCGGTCGTGGTGACGCCGAGGCGAAGCTGCTGTGGGGTCCGCCGGGCGGCTGTGCGCACCACGCTGGGCAGTGCACCAGGCTGGGCAGTGCGGACAGAATCGAGCAATGGCACCCACCTTCACCCTGGACGGGAGCGCCGGGCCGATCACCGGCTGGATCGAGGGGGAAGGTCTTGACCTTCTCCTCTTGCACGGCGGCCCTGGCATCTCGGACTACATGTCAGCGGTCGGTGGGGAGACCACGGGCTGGCGCACCATCCGCTATCAGCAGCGTGGTATTGCTCCCTCGACGACCGCCCCGCCGTTCACCGTCACCCAGCACGTCGCCGACGCGGGCGCGGTGCTCTCGGCTCAGGCAGGGGGTCCCGCAGTCCTGCTCGGGCACTCCTGGGGAGGGCACCTCGCCCTCCAGGTCGCGCTTGCCGATCCCGATCGGGTGCGCGCTGTCGTGGTGGTGGACGGCCTCGGTTCGGTCGGGGACGGGGGAGCGCCCCGGCTAGGCGCCGAGCTCCGCCGGCGCCTGCCGCCCGGCAAGGCGGCGGTCGTCGCCTCGCTGGACAAACGCCTGGCCTCCGGCGAAGCCAACGACGCCATCGCGCTCGAGTCCCTCCGACTCGTATGGCCGAGCTACTTCGCAGATCCGGCCACCGCACCCGAGGCGCCGCGGGACTTGGCCGTCTCGCTTGCCTGCAACGTGGGCACGATGACGTCCGCCCTGGGGGAGCTCGCCACGGGCAGCTTCTCCGAGCGGCTGAAGACCCTGCATGTGCCGGTCGTCGTGCTGGTCGGGTCCGCAAGTCCGATGCCCGCCGACGTCGGGGAGACGACCGCTCGGCTGTGCCGGGGGGACCTCCGAGTCGTGCACGGCGGCGGCCACCTTCCCTGGCACGAGGTGCCAGGATGCGTCGCAGGAGCGCTCTCCGCCTTTGCCTGACCAGACCGAGGAGTCGCCGTCGGGGTGCAACCTTTCTGGAGCCGGAGGCGTCTGGACACCCGGGAGCGATGCGGAAGCCGGTCACTCGGAAACGGGCACAGAACCAACAGGGGTCACGCCATGGACGACCATACGGAGCAGCAGGGCACGGTGACCCTGCGACGCCGCCGGCGCCGGCGCGCCGGTCGTCGTGCATGCGAGACGGCGGGTGTCCTCGTGGTGGCAGTCGCGGCATCGCTCGTTTCCGTGCCAGGTGTGCTGTCGAGCGCCGTGCCGGCCGGCGCGGTCCGCCAGCTCACATCGGTCCGCCAGCTCGCATCCGTCCGCCAGCTCGCATCCGTCCGCCAGTCGAGCGCCGCCGGTTCGGGGTCGGTCCCCGAGCTCGCCGCCGCGGAGCAGTCGTTCGCGCTCGCCCTCACGCGGCAAGTTCTCTCCCCTGCTCCCGAGGCAGATGTGCTCGTCTCCCCTGCGAGCGCGGACATCGACCTGTCGATGCTCGAGCTCGGCGCGGGGGGGAGAACCGAGCACGAGCTCGCCACCGCCCTGGCGAGCACCGGCCTGTCTGCGGAGGAGAACGCGCGCTCCTGGCATGCGCTCGTGTCGTCCGAGGTCGCCCACGAGACGGCCGGGGAGCTGACGCTCGCCGAATCGCTGTGGGTCCGGCAGGGGTTGCAAGTCGAGGGTCAGTTCCTGCACGCCGAGTCGGCGGTGTTCGGCAACGACACCTACCACGTCGACTTCGCCTCCCCTTCGGCCACGAAAGCCATCAACGCCTGGGTGGAACGCGCGACCGCCGGGCGCATCTCCCAGCTGTTCACGCCGGGTGAGCTCTCTCGGGCGACGGAGCTCGTGCTGGCGAACGCCCTCCACCTTCATGCCGCGTGGGCGAACCGCCACCAGTTCACCACCAGCACGGGTCCGTTCGTCACGGCAAGCGGTCGACGCCGCACGGTGCCGACCCTGTTCGCACGAGACGACCGGCTCGACTTCGCGGTGACGCGTTCCTACGAGGCGGTCCAGATCCCCTATACGAACGGACGCTTCTGCGCGCTCGTCGTAGAGCCGACCCCTGGGAGCATGACCTCGTGGCTCGCGGATCTCACGCCGAAGGGTCTGGCTGCGATCGTCCGTTCGCTCAGCGCAGGGATGGTGGACCTCTCGATGCCGGCGCTCCATCTGTCCAGCCGTCCGCTGTTGAACGCTGCGCTTTCGGCCATGGGGATGGCCGGCGTCTTCTCCACAGCCGACCTGACGCCGATGCTCGGAGCCGCGCTCGGCCATCAGGTCTTCGTGGCCCAGGTGCAGCAGGCGGACACGCTGCAGGTTGATCGATGGGGTACCGACGCCGCCGCCGCCACCGGGATCTCGGTCCTTCCGACTTCGGTGGCCGGTCACATCGTCCCGGTCGACATCGACCACCCCTACCTGTTCCTCGTGCGAGACACGAAGACCGGCGTCATCCTGTTCTCGAGCGTCGTGAACGACCCGGTCTCGTCCTGAGCGGACACGTGCGTCGCGGTCAGTTCTCCACCTGGCGACGGTGGGAACCCGCCGAGGGCCACGACACCACCCCTTCCACCAGCCGCAGGCCTGAAAGGCCAGGCAAACGATCGATCTGGCGGTCGATCCGCTTCGCTGCGGCCAGCCCGTCAGGGCCACCGAAGAGGTGGTGGCAGAGGAACCGCACCTCGGTCTTGGGCATGATCCCGGCACCGACGGGGGTCCAGAACCGCCGCAATGCTCGCCGGGTCACCCGCTGCGCTGCGGGATGTCCCTCGAGGCGTCGCTTGGCCTGCGAGGCGTAGAAGTCGATATGACGGCCTTCCTGCTTCATGATCCGCTTGAGGAGTTCGGTCAGGGTCGGGTGCTCGGCTCGAGTGGCCAAGCGGCCGTACCCAGCCTGAGTGCTCCACTCGTTGATGGCGCTCCAGGTCATATGCACCGTCACCATGTGCGTAGTGATCGCCGAACCGATCAGGTAGAGAAGGGGGCGGAACCGGTCGGTCCGGGGGAGCGTTCGGCGCAGCGAGGCGACGCGATCCGGGCCAGCAAGCTCGCCGTGAGCTTTCAGGACCTGGGCGAGGGCGTCCCCGTGCCAGTGCTCCTCGTAACACCAGGCGGCCAAGAAGGCGGTGATGTCGGGGTCGGCGTGCGCGCTCGTCACCAGCACGTCGCGCAGGTAACAGATGGTGTGATTCTCTACGTCGTGCATGTACCGCAGGCACCGGAGGGTCTCTGGGTCGAGCGGGCGGTCGGCGAAGGTGCCGAAGTCCACGTCCTCGAGGCTCAAGCGGGCTGACCGCCGAACCAGTGTCTCAACGGCTGTCTTCATATCCTGTCTCCGGAGTCCTGGGCGGATTCGGATGTCGGGAATTGCGCTGGGGATCATCTCCTCGACACTGCCGGTCGCGCTCTGGGGCGACGAAGCTGTAGGTCATACCCGTCGTCGCCATGGCGCCTAGTCAGGTGGTGGATCTCGCGCCCCCCCTACAGGGACTTCGCAAATTCTTCGTTATGCGCCGAGCGCGGCGATCGCTCCCGCAAGTCCCGGAAGTGGCAGCTCTCGTTGGTGCATCCGGCGGCCATCGCCGGTAGAAGGAGAGCGCCGCCGGACCCGGTGCGAGCAGGTCCTGAGGCGACGAGCCGATCTCGTCTCGTCCGACAGCCCGACGCCAGAGGCGACGTCTCCCTCGTTCATCTCCGACCGCCTCTTGGACTACGGGCACCTGCGTCGACCGCTGTGACGTCAGAATGTGGGTCGTGCACCATCTGGCAGCAAGGTCCGCCGCGTCGATCGTCATGGGCATCCGGACGCAGGTCAACCGAGTGGTGGTCGCCGTCGCCCTCCTGGTGCTCCTGCTGCTCGTGGTGATCGTCGATCGTCTGCGCGATGGCTCCGGCCGTCAGGTCGCGTGCTGGTGGATTCGCGGCGTTGGCCGCATTTGTGGTGTCAGGTTCACCGTTCGGGGTGGGGACCGGCTCGACCCTGCAGCCAAGTACGTGTTCGTGCCAAACCACTCAAGCCTTCTCGATATCCCGGCCATGCTTCTCGCAGACCAGCGGGTCCGGTTCCTGGCAGCCGCCGAGCTGTTCCGCGTCCCCCTCCTTGCCGCCGGTATGCAGGCGCTCGGCACCGAGCGCATCGACCGGCACGACACGGGGACGGCTCATCGGCAGCTCGCCGTCCTCGCAGGCGAAGAAGGACCGCGGGCGCTCGTCGTCTTCGCCGAAGGTGGAATCGCACCGCTCGGCAGACGCCGGCCGTTCAAGACGGGAGCCTTCGTGCTGGCCATCGAGAGCGGCGCGTCGGTCGTGCCAGTGGCGATCCACCACACGAGCAGCCTGCTCCCACCCGGCGCCAACCTGGCGCTGCGACCTGGTTTGGTCATCGTGGACCTGCTCGACCCCATTCCCACGACGGGCTGCTCGGTACGCCGAGACCGGCGCGTCCTCCGAGACCGGGTCCAGGAGGCGGTCCTGCGGCGCCTAGCCGAAGAGCCCTCAGACGATTGCACCAGCGCGCGCCGCGGCATCGTGGAAGGGTGAGCGCTCACCGCATGATCGCTCCCCTGTCGCGTCAACTCTGGCCAGGCTCATGCTCGAGAGCGCGAAGAGGTTCGTGGTTCGCCTCTCGCCTCGTCGGGGTCCACTGCATCGAGCACGGACGCCCCCACGAGCTCCGCCGCCACTGCTCGGCGACCCATGCAGCGAGGCGTCTTGAACGCTTGTCGGCCTGCACCTGTAGCTGTAGCTGCACACGTAGCTGCATCCGCGTGCCGGCCCAGCCAACGTGGCCCCGCTGGATTTAGCCGTTGACGACAAGCTGGCCCCGCATGAAGTGGTGGATCCTGCAGTAGAAGGCGTACGTGCCCGGGGCCTTCGGTGCCTTGAAGCGAGCGGTGTGCCCGGGGTCGATGTACCCGCTGTCGAAGTCGCCGAACGGCGCGCTCCCTGGGATGGCCGTCATGGTGTGCGTCACCTGGTCGTCGTTCGTGACGGCGATGGTCTCGCCGGGTCGGGCAGTGACCCGGTCCGGGTGGTATGCGTAGTCCGAGATCTCGACGTGCACCACAGGCTCGTTGGCCGGCCGTTTCGCCGCGTGCCTGTGCGCCGGACTGCTCGCGCTCGCCGGACCGTTCGGCGCTGTAGGCGTGGTCGCCGATCCGACACCGGCGGTCAGCACGACAACGAGCAACGCCGCCGATATGACGCCCAGAATCAAAGGCCGGAACCGACGACCAGTCGCGGGCGCCGTACTCGACGCGTCGGACGACGATCTGGCAATCGCCATCATCACGAGCGAACCGAGGGCGACGAACGCCCCGACCTCCAGGAGGCCCGCAACCACTCCGGCCGTCGTCGGCTGCTCGTGGAACCCGAAGAGCCCGACCGCCCGGCTGAGGGCGTAGGCGACGATGGTGCCGAGGGCGAACACGGTCGCGCCGGCCCAGGCGAGCACGGTCGCCATCACTGACCACCTCCCGCGGGCATCGGTCCCGTAGGCGCGAATCACGCCAAGACCCAGCACGCCCAGGGCCAGAGCGATCGCCGCCGCGACCTGGAGGAGAAACAGCGCCCCGATCGTGGGGATGCTCTTGTAGCCGGTCAAGTAGAGGTCGAGATGGATGCCGGCGGTGACAAGGAGCAGAACCGCGCCTGCGGCGCTAAGGGGCGCGGACCACCTCGGTAGCTGTCGGATCGTGCGCATCATCCGATGTCCGGGAGTACGGGGCTCGCGACCGGCGCACCGTCGAGAAGCCACAGCGCGCCGAGTGCTACCTGCAGCGTCGGTCTCGTGACGACAGTCGGGCGGTCCCCTTCCTGCCACGACGCCACCACCGTGCGGGGCGCCAAGGCGAGGCTGCCTTCGGCTGCTGCTGGGTTCGGATTGGCAGATGTCACTTGGGCTCTCATCGCTCGGGCCGTCGTCTCGTCGGCGCAGTGTCGATACGTAGCGGCGGCCGCGCTCGGATGGTCGAAGTAAAGGAGCTCCGACCTCCGAGCTCGGGGCGTCGGGTGCGGCGAGGACGGGTGCGGGAAGCTGCCGTCGGCGAACGGCGCCGCCGTGGGCTTGCGCCGGAGGAGACCAGCCGCTGGACCGAGGCGTGCCGGTCAGCGATTGCTGGAGGAAGCGGCTGACGCGCTCGCTGATGGAGCCGGAGTTGGAGCTGGAGCCGCGGCCCGGTGCGACGAAGTGAGGGAGGCGAAGACCACGGTGTTCGCCAGATAGTGGCCCGTTGTGTAGTCGAACGCGCCGCCGCAGGTGATGAGCCGCAGGGCGGCGAAGTCGGTGTTGCCGTAGACGACGTTCGTCGGGAAGGAGGCTTTCGGGTACTGGCGCACGCCGTCGACGGTGAAGACCGCGACCGTGCCATCGGACAGGGTGACGGCGACGGTGTCGCCGGGCACCACCGCTCCGAGCTGGAAGAACACCGATGGCCCTGTGGCCGCCGAGTCGATGTGGCCCTCGATGATCGATGGGCCGAGCTCTCCGGGCGTCGGCGATCCGTCGAACCAGGCGGCCTCGTTGTACTGGGGGCCAGGCTGTGGAACCTCGATCGCGCCTGTGGGCGCCAGTCCCAAGTCCTGAAGATTGGAGGCGACCCCGATCGCAGGGATGTCGATCGCTACCGGGTCCGACGTGGGCAGCGTGGGTCCGACCACCTTCGACCCCCCGGTGCTGGCATGGCTAGTTCGGCCGGACGATGGATTGGGGGAGGTTGTTCCCGCCGTGCTGCGATCGTTTCCGGCCGCGCTGTGATCGTCGGCCCCTTTGGCTGGACGCTGGTGTCCGTCCGGTCCCGTCGTCCCTGCCGCCTGTGGCGTCGGCTGGGGCGCATGGTCCTGGGAGGTGACCGCGACTCCGATCGCAGTGCCGGCGCCGAGGAGGAGGGCGACCGCGAGCACCCCGGTCACGGCTCGTGCCCGTCTCCCCATCCGGCGTTTCATCGTTGACACCGCACCTCCTGCCTTCCGTCTGCGCTTCGCGTGCGCACTACGCCAAAAGTACGGAGCCAAGAGGTTCGGCGGATGGCGCGCGGCCAGTAGCGACGAAAGATTCCTGTGAAACGCGACATCCACTGCACCCGACGGCCCCGGATAGGTCACGTTGGACCTACAGGACACTTACGAGAAGGGACGCACTCCATCATGAAGCACGCGAAGAAGATCCTCAGCCTCTCGGGGGTGGCGACGGGTGCCGCCGGGATGGCGCTCATGGGACTCGGCGTGGCGATGCCGCCGGTCGCCGGGGCGGCGACATCGGGCGCCACGACCTACATGGCGACCTTGAAGCCGGTTCCCCTCAACGGACAGACAACGGCGTCGGGGACACTGAAGTTGGTCCTCACAGGGACCATGGCCACGATCACCGAGCACGTCAGTGGTCTCGCCGCCACCTTCACAGGCAAGCCGTTCCCCCATGTCCAGCACATCCACGGACTCGGGAACGGCGTCTGCCCGACGGCGTCCACCAAGAACCGCACAGGGGTGATCACCACCGTCGACGCGCAGCCGACATACGGCACGATCCAGACGACCTTGTCGCTCGCGCCTGGTGGCACCACAGCCAAGAAGGGCACGACAATCACAATCGCGCCGAAGGGCACAACGTACACATACAGCCGGACGATCAACCTCAACGCCACAACGCTGAAGGCGATCCAGACACAGAACGCCGTCATCGTGGTCCACGGGCTCACACCGTCGACCGCCCCCAAGGCAGCGACGACGTTGAAGAGCACACTCGTGCCCTCGTTGCCGCTGGCCGCGACCGCTCCCGCCCTCTGCGGACCCCTCACGGTGTCGCAGATGAGCTCAGTGCCGAGTGGCGCGCCCCAGACCGGTGGCGGCTCCACGGCCGGGGTGCAGAACGTGTACCTCTTCGGGGTGGGTGGCGGCCTCCTCGTTGCCGGGGCCGGGTTGCTGGCCATGCGCCGGCGGCTCAGCAGTTCGAACTGATCCTTCGACCGCTGCCTCTCCCCCACCGCCGCGTGCGGGCAGGGGGAGCGGCGGCGCGTCGGCAACCGGCGCGGCTCCATCGCTGCGCGGCCGGATCGAAGCACTCATCGAGTGGTGTGGATCGCGGCGATGCTCTCCGCCGGGGCGACGTCGCCGGGCTCGCGGTCGAAGCGGTCGACGTCCTTGGTCGGCGGCTCCAGATCCGCCACGCCGGCGATCGAGATCCCTGCGCACATGGCTCGCACTGGGCTCACGGCCGCCGACGCGGAGACGTATCTCTTTCCCTTTCCCGAAGACTCCGGAGGGCCGATGAGCTATTCGGCCTTTCCGGCAGCGCCGACCGCACGGCTGCTGCGCTCGCTGCGCGTGCGCGCGATGGAATCGCCGGAGGAACAGGCTGACGAGACAGCAGAGTCACTGACCAGGGAAGATGTGGTCGGGCTGCCCGGATTTGAACCGGGGACCTCTGCGTCCCGAACGCAGCGCGCTAACCAAACTGCGCCACAGCCCGTCACCGGGGGTGCCCGGCAGCGACTCAGACTACCTCAGGGCCCCCGGCCCCTCGCCGGGTGGACGCGGTTCTCGAGGCAGGTTCTGCGCCGCCTCGCGCGCCGGTGTGCCTGTGCCCGTGCTCGGGGCCGCGCCGGCGCGACCTGGCATCGTCGCGGCGGCACCGGCATCCTCGGACCCTGCAGTCGAGTCGAGCGCCTGCTCTTGCCTGCGCACGAGCACGAGGGCGATCCGGCGCTTGTCCATTTCCCGGACCGCCAGCTCCCAGTGGCCCACGCGCACGATCTCGCCTTCCAAGGGGATGTGCCCCAACTCGTCGAGGATGAACCCGCCGAGGGTGACGTACTCCCCTTCCGGGACGTCGATCTCCAGGCGCTCACGTACGTCGTCCACGTTGGTCTGACCGTCGACGAGCCATCGCGTGCCGTCGATCCGCACGATCGACGGGGGCTCGTCGACGTCGAGCTCGTCGTGCAGCTCGCCCACGATGGGCTCGAGGAGGTCCTTCACGGTGAGGACCCCCGAGACCCCGCCGTACTCGTCGACGACGACCGCGAAGCCACGCCGGTGGGCCCGCATCTCGACGAGCGCCGCGAGGATCGGGCGTGACTCCGGGACGACGTACGCCTGGCGGATCCGCCGCGAGATCTCGATCGGGGAGAGGCCGGTGGGCTCGCGACCCTCCGCGGTCTTGGCGATCGACAGGCGCGGCGTTCCGGAGGCGACACCCGGACCAGAGGGGAGCGTCTCCTGCGCACGGACGACCTCGGGGCTTAGCGGCTCGTCTCGCCAGCGGCGAGAGCGGAAGAGGTCGTTCACATAGAGGACGCCCACCACGTCGTCGAGCCCCTCGTTCACGACCGGATAGGCGCTGTGCCCGGACGCGCGCACTGCTCCCGCGACGTCCTCTGCCGATACCGGGGTCGTGAGCGCCACGACGTCGGTGCGGGGCGTCATCACCTCGCGGACGTCCATGTCGCGCAGATCGGAGAGCGCCTCGACGATCACCCGCTCCTGCTCGGCCGCGACCGTCCGTTCGTAGTCGGCGGCGCCGCGTGCCCTGCGCTCGTGGGCTCGCGGCTTGGGGC
>JBOGGB010000440.1:0-4884 GCA_050743605.1 Acidimicrobiales bacterium | reverse complement strand
TACCTGCGAAAGCTCGCCGTGGGGGTCGTCGTCGGCATCGCCCTCGCCGCTCCGATCATCGTCGCGTTCGTCGACTACGTGTCGTCCGCCTATCTCGGGAGGCACGGCGCCGGGTTCGACACCGTCGCACTGCCCCGGCCCTCTGCCGCCGCGCTGTTCTTCCCCTACGTCTTCGGGCCGATCTTCGGCTACACCGCACAGGACCCGACGGGGCTCCTACGCGTCTTCTGGGGAAACGTGGGCGGCTACCTCACCACGACGCTCCTCCTGCTCGATGTGATCGCCCTGTACTCGAGACGCCTGCGATCGCTGCGCATACTCCTCGTCGCGTGGATCATCCTCTCGCTGGGGCGGATCTACGACGTCGGCCCACTTCATCGGCTCTTCGACCTGCTGCCGGTCATGAATCAGGTCGCTGCTTATCGGTACCTCCCGCCGTCGCTGGCGCTCGCCGCCGTGGTGCTCGCCGCTATCGGGATCGACGATCTTCGTCGCAAGTCCGTGCCGAGATGGTTCACCCTGGCGGCGCTCGCCGCCGGCGTCCTCGTCGCGCTCGCCCTGCTCGATGCCGGTCGTGGTCTCATCGACGAGCTCGGCTCGACCGGCGCCGGTCGCTTCGCCAGCGTCTCGGTGGCGTGGGGCTTCGGCATCATGGTGCTCGTCGCGGTCGTGGCGCTCGTGCTTCGTGGGCGTCTGAGAACCGGAGCGATCGTCGCGCTCGTTGTGGTCGACGCGCTGGCCATGTTCGTCGGACCCGAGTTCTCTGCGCCACGCAGCGCCAGTGTGGACGCGAGACTTGTGGCGGCCGTTCGCTCGCAGACCGGACTCGGCCGCTTTTACACGCTCGGGCCGTTCACGCCGAACTTCGGGAGCGACTTCGGCATCGGCGAGGTGGACGTCAACGACCTCCCCATGCCCAAGCGGTACACGACCTACATCACCAGCCGCCTCGACACGAACGTGCTCCCGAACATCTTCATCGGCGACACGAAGCTGCGATCGACAGGCCCCGACCCGCTCCAGGAGCTCGTCGAGCACTTCACCGCCTACGAACGGCTCGACGTCCGGGCCATCGTGGCGCTGCCCGGGACGATCCCCGCAGCGACAAGTCGGTCGCTCGGCCTCAGGCTCGTCTACTCGGACACGAAGGCCGACGTCTACGCGACCCCTCACCCTTCGTCCTACTACTCGGTCCTGCCCCGACGATCAGGGTCGTCTGGGTCGTCGGGTTGCCGGCTGACGCACGAGAGCTTGGAGGGGGTCGTGGCCGATTGCCGACATCCGGCCGTCCTGGTGCGACGGGAGCTCTCGATGACGGGCTGGACGGCCACCGTCGGGAGCTCCAGGGCGCCCGTGCGGACGCGAGACGACCTCTTCCAGGAGGTGAGCCTGCCTGGGGGTCGGAGCGTCGTGGCGTTCTCCTTCACGCCGCCTCACGAAAGAGGGGCGTTGGCCGCGTTGCTCGTGGCGCTCGCCGCCATCGCGGCGAGTTGGGTGCTGCTGTTGGGCCCCGTGCGCAGATGGCGCGACCGAATGCGTGGGCACTGGGCTCGGCGCCGCCCGACACGTCCGAGCACCGGGGAAGCTCTGGGTCCCGAGCACGTGCCGGAGCCGCTTGACGCCCGGTGAGCCGCTGTGAGCCCGGTGAGCCGCTTGCCGCCCAGTCAGCCCGGTGAGCCGCTGTCAGCCCGGTGAGCCGCTGTCGTGACGGAGGCTGGCCACGAGGCCGTCGAGGATGTCGGACTCCGACACCAGGCAATGGGAGAAACCGAGGCGCCGCATCACCTCGCGAAGCACCACGGCGCCGCCGGCGATGACGTCCTGCCTGCCCTTGACCATCCCTGCACGTAGGGCCCGCGCAGAGGCGGGCTCCGCGAGGAGGACTGCGCACCAGTGCTCGACGACGCCGAGCGCGAGCACCGAGTGGTGCACCCGGTCCCAGTCGTACTCCCTCAACCCCTGATCGAGCATCGACAGGGTCGAGACCGTCCCCGCGAGGCCGACCAGACGACGGCCCGCCCGGTCTTCGCCTTCGAGGTCGGGCACCACCGACAGCGCGCGCGCCAGCTCTGCGGCGACGAAGCTGTCGCAGGCCGCCTGCTCTTCTGCGAGCGGAGGATCGTGGTGGAAGAACCGCTCGGTCAGCCGAACGCAGCCGAGGTCCAATGACACCACCCCGAGACCCCTCCCAGGCTCGCTGGCGGTGACGGCCCCGGTCCCGACCACGAGCTCGGTCGAGCCGCCGCCGATGTCCACCACGACGTGGACGTCCCCGCTCGGCGAGAGGTCCGAGGTCGCACCGGCGAACGCGAGCCGCCCTTCCTCCTCGCCGCTCAGGAGCTCGGCTGGGACGCCGATGGCGCGGGCTGCGGCGTCGAGGAAGACCTGGCCGTTGGACGCGTCACGCGCCGCGGAGGTCGCGACCATGCGAACGGCACCGACCGCGTGGTCGTCGAGCAGGCGACGGTATTCGTCGAGCACGGCGACAGTACGGGCGATCGCGGCAGGGTCGAGCATGCCGGTTGCATCCACGCCCTGGCCCAGCCGCGTGATCCGCATCAGGCGAGCGACCTGACCGTCTCGGCCGTCGACGAGGAGCAGGCGAGTCGAGTTGGTCCCGCAATCGATCGCCGCGAGAGGGTTCACTGCCGGGTGAAGCGGTACTTGACGAGCGCCCGCAACGCGCTGAACCCGTCTCTCCAGGTGATCTTCTTACCCTCCTCGGGCTCCCGTCCTGCATAGCTGATCGGGACCTCGTAGATGCGGTAGCCGCGGCGCAGGATCTTGGCGGTGATCTCGGGCTCGAAGTCGAACCGATCGGACTCGACGACGATGCCGTCGAGGACGCGGCGGTCGAACACCTTGTAGCACGTCTCCATGTCCGAGAGCGTCGTCGCGTACAGGAGATTGGTCACGAGCGAGAGGAAACGGTTCCCGATCCAGTGCAGGACCAGCATGTTCTTGCGCGCACCGGTAAACCGGCTTCCGTAGACGACGTGCGCCTTGTGCTTCAGGATCGGGTCCAGGAGCTGGGGCCAGTCGTCAGGGTCGTACTCGAGATCCGCATCCTGGACGATCACGACGTCGCCGGTCGCGCGTTCGAACCCCGTACGAACCGCCGCTCCCTTTCCGCGATTGCGCTCGTGCCGGACCACGCGCACGGTCGAATCGCTGATCGCATCCAGGACCTCGTCGGTGCCGTCCGTCGATCCGTCGTCGACGACGACGACGTCCAGGACGAGCGGCACGTCGGCGGCCCGCACCCGGCGGATGACCTCGGCGACCGTGGACCGCTCGTTGTACACCGGCACCACGACCGTCATGGTCCGGTAGTCCCTCGGCGCAAGCATGCGGTCGGCGGAGTGGGCCCCTGCCCGTGCAGCGTTGGTCCCGCTCGACCGTGTCCTCCGGTCCTGCGTCGCCCCCTCCCCGGGTCCCGCGGCAGCCCTCGGCTGCGGTCTGGGCTCGTCGCGGTCACGGACACTCGACGGTCCGCGGTCCGCCCCCAGCCGCTCGGCCACCCACGCACCGACTGGGTCGTCACCCCCTGCCAGCCACCAGGCGAAGTGCGCGTGGAGGCATTTCACGCCTGCACGCGCGCCACCCACGCCACCTGCCGGCCGCGGCCCCGCGTGCCCGGCGGGGACGAGCAGGTCGCGGTCCCTCGCGTAGCGCTCGTGCGCCAAGACGAGCGCGGCCGGGTCGACCGCTTCCTCCGCAGCGCGCACCCCTCCTCCGGACTCGAGCCTCGAGACCGCCGTCCGCAGTTCGGGGTCGACGAGCCAGTACCGCGTCGGCATCGGCGTCCCGTCCCGGAGCAACGGGGCGTTCTCCACGACCGACGGCGTGCCGTCCGCCCGGCGCCGCACCACCACGAGATCGCCGCGGGGGGCACGGCCGAGGAGCCGAGCCACCGTCTCCAGCTCGTCGCCTTCCTCGCCGAGGTCCGGGGCAGCCGCACCTGCCTGATCGTGCCGCGCATCGTCGTGGGACGTTCCGCCGTGACGCGGCCCCCGAGGCCGCGCGCTCATCGCCAGAACTCGAGCGTCCGGAGGACTCTATTGAAGAAGCTGCCCGGCGCCTCGGACGCAGTCGACCCGGAAGGCTCACTGACGCCAGAGCTTGCACTCTCGTGGCCCGCGCTCGCAGAGACCCCGCTCGCCCGTGTCGCAAGGCTCCCTGTCGGGGCGAGCGTCCCGCCGGAGCGATCCGACCCGCTCGCCGGGAGCACTTGGTACGCCTGATCCCCGGGCGGCACCAGGCCGTACTCTCCCGCGGCGATCCTGTCGAGCGCCGTCGGTGTGCGCAGTTGCCTCGCCTCGTGCGCCAGCCGCGCGTTCTGACGGTCCAGCCGGCTCAGCGCCGCCGAGGCCGAAGCGAGCTGCTGGCGTTGGTGGAGCAGCGAGGACACGGGGAACCACGCACCGACGATGGCCGCCGACGCGAGCAGCGCGATGATCAGAACGAGACGGTTACGGCGCGTCCTCGTCGCGCGCCGCCGTATGGCCCGGCCGCCGGCCTTACTCACGCTTCCCCCTGCTCAGGGCATCGCGCCCCGGGAAGGAGGCAGACGAGCCGAGGTCCTCTTCGATGCGCAGGAGCTGGTTGTACTTGGCGACTCGGTCGGTCCGGCACGGGGCGCCCGTCTTGATCTGGCCTGCGTTGGTGGCTACCGCCAGATCCGCGATCGTGGTGTCCTCGGTCTCGCCAGACCTGTGACTGATCACGCAGCGGTATCCGCTGCGGTGAGCCAGTGACGCGGCCTCGAACGTCTCGGTCAGCGTGCCGATCTGGTTGACCTTCACCAGCAGCGCGTTCGCCACATGCTCACTGACTCCGCGGCGGAGCCGTTCGGGATTTGTCACGAAGATATCGTCGCCGACC
>JBOGGB010000439.1:0-1892 GCA_050743605.1 Acidimicrobiales bacterium | reverse complement strand
CACCAAGGCCGAGCGTGACGAGGCGCTCGGCCGCGTGACCGTCACGACGGATCGCGGGGCGCTCTGCGACGTCGACGTCGTGATCGAGTCGATCGTAGAGGACATCGGCGCCAAACGCCATCTCTTCACGGAGCTCGACCGCGTCTGCGACGAGCGCACCGTGCTCGCCACCAATACGTCGACGCTCCCGGTCGTGGAGCTCGCGATGGAGACCAATCGGCCCGACCACGTCTGCGGGATCAACTTCTTCAACCCTGCACCGGTTATGCCGCTCGTGGAGGTGGTCCGCCCGATCACCGCGTCCGATGACACGATCGCCGCCGCGATCGCCTTCGCAGAAGACTGCGGCAAGGAGCCGGTCGAGGTGAAGGACCGTGCCGGCTTCGTCGTGAACGCGCTCTTGTTCCCCTACCTGAACGATGCCGTCCGCCTCCTCGAGCAGGGCGCCGCCACCATGGAAGGCATCGACGCCGCGATGAAGGGCGGATGCGGGTTCCCCATGGGGCCATTCGCGCTGCTCGACCTGGTGGGGCTGGACACGTCTGTGGCGATCCTCGAGGCGCTCTACGCGGAGTACCGGGACGCGCACTACGCTCCCGCGCCGCTGCTTCGCCGGATGGTCACCGCGCGGCAGCTCGGGCGCAAGTCGGGGCAAGGCTTCTACCGCTACTGCTGAGCCGGGAGTCGACGACCATGCCCGAGGAGCAGCCGGCGCGATCGGCTCCGTGGATGATGCGAACCTACTCGGGGCACTCGAGCGCACGCGCCTCGAACGAGCTCTACCACAGGAACATCGAGAAGGGGCAGACGGGTCTCTCCGTCGCCTTCGATCTGCCGACCCAGACCGGCTACGACCCCGACGCGCCGGAGGCCGCCGGTGAGGTGGGCAGAGTCGGCGTGCCGCTGGTGCACCTCGGCCACATGCGAGAGCTCATGGCAGGGATCCCGCTCGGTGAGATGAACACGTCGATGACGATCAACGCGACCGCCGCTTGGCTGCTCGGTCTCTACGTCGCGTACGCGGCCGAGCAGGGGATCCCTGCATCTGCGCTCCAGGGGACGACGCAGAACGACATCGTGAAGGAGTACCTGAGCCGGGGCACCTTCATCTTCCCCCCGGCTCCAAGTCTCAGGCTCACGGTCGACACGATCGCGTACACGGTGCGCAACGTGCCCAAGTGGAACCCAGTGAACGTCTGCAGCTACCACCTCCAGGAAGCGGGCGCCACGCCGGTGCAGGAGATCGCGTACGCGCTGGCGACGGCCATCGGGATCCTCGACGCGGCGCGGAGCTCCGGCAAGATCGGCCCTCAGGAGCTCCCCCGTGTCGTGGGCCGCATCAGCTTCTTCGTGAGCTCGGGGGTGCGCTTCGTAGAAGAGGTCTGCAAGATGCGCGCCTTCGCACGGCTCTGGGATCGGATCTGCCTCGAGCGCTACGGCGTCACCGACCCGCGCCTGCGCCGGTTCCGCTACGGCGTGCAGGTGAGCTCCCTCGGCCTCACCGAGCAGCAGCCCGAGAACAACGTGGCGCGCATCGTGCTCGAGACCCTGGGCGTGACGCTGTCGGCCGACACGCGTGCGCGGGCCGTCCAGCTTCCTTGCTGGAACGAGGCGCTGGGCCTGCCCCGCCCCTGGGACCAGCAGTGGTCGCTCAGGATCCAGCAGGTGCTCGCGTACGAGTCGGACGTCCTCGAGCACGGCGACATCTTCGAGGGCTCCAGAGTCGTCGAGGAGAAGACGGCCTCCCTGGCAGCTGCCGCACAGGTGGAGCTCGACGACGTGATCTCGATCGGCGGCGCGTTCGGGGCGATCGATGAGCTGAAGGCGCGCCTGGTGCGCAGCCAGTCCGAGCGACTGCGCAGGATCGAGTCGGGTGAGCTCTGCGTGGTCGG
>JBOGGB010000438.1:0-5351 GCA_050743605.1 Acidimicrobiales bacterium | reverse complement strand
TGGATTGTTCTGGGGGATTCGATCGGGCTCGCCGCGCACCACGCTCGGTGGGGCTGTCGCGCAGCTGGATGGCTACGTCGCTCGGCTCCGCGAGCTGCGACAGCTGGCCGACGAGCTCGTGGAGCGGATGAGCTCGGAGGGATTCAAGAGCCTGTTCGTCTCGATCCGCCACGACCTGGACGACGAGTATCTCGACACGCTGCGCTGGCACCTGCGACAGCTCCAGTTCCGAGGTGGCGTGCTCCTCAGCGGTCGTCTCGATCGAGACAACAGTGGGATCGACTACGTGCTCCGCTCTCCGGGCACAAGACCTTCGAGGTGGCGGGAGCGCGTCAGGTTGGCCCCCCGAAGCTCCTATTCCTTCACCATCCCCCCGCGAGACGAAGGCGCGGCCAACGAGCTGGCGGACTTGACCAATCGTGGGCTCAACCATGTCGCAAACGCAGCGGCGCAGGCCGCGGATCACATCGAGAGCTACATCACGATGTTGCGTGCAGAGCTTGCCTTCTACGTTGGATGTCTGAACCTTCGCATGGAGCTCATGGAACGTCAGGCACCAATGTCCCTTCCTGTTCCGCTCTCGAGCTCACCGCCTCGCTTCTCCTGCACCGACCTTCGCGACACGGCCCTCGTCCTGGCGCCAGACATGTCAGTGGTGGGCAATGACACGGACGCCGACGACCGACCCCTTGTGATCGTGACCGGTGCGAACTCGGGAGGGAAGTCGACGTTCCTCAGGAGCATCGGTCTCGCGCAGATGATGCTGCAGTGCGGGATGTTCGTGACGGCGGCTTCGTACCGATCGAGCCTTCATAGCTCCATCTTCACCCACTTCGGTAGGGAAGAGGACGCGTCCATGCGGAGTGGACGACTCGACGATGAGCTCCGCAGGATGAGCTCGATCGTGTCGGCGGCGAACAGGTATGCCCTCGTCCTGTTCAACGAGTCGTTTTCGGGAACCAACGAACGCGAGGGGTCGGAGATCGGGCGCCAGATCGTGCAGGCGCTCCTCGAGCGGGACGTCACCGTCTTCTTAGTCACGCACCAATTCGATTTCGCAGACGGCTTCCGAAGTTCGAGACCCTCGACGACGCGGTTCCTGAGGGCCGAACGCGCTCCCGACGGACATCCGAGCTACAAGCTGATCCCTGCCGACCCTTTGACGACCAGCTTCGCCGTAGACGTCTACCACCGGATCGGCGGTTTCGCTGACGGCTCTCGCCTTGACGACGCTGAGGCTCTGGCGCGCGCGGACAGAGCGGGAAGTGATGGGTTGCCGGCGGAGCGGATGGGTTGAGCCAGGTGAAGCTGACCCGCTCGATCCGCGACAGAGGGTGACGGGGGAGGGGCTCGTAGACTCCACCCGTGTGCGATGCCCGTGACCGTGCGAACATGCCGCGAGCCCGTTCCGGCAGCGTGCCGGGGCACGTGGCCGTGATCATGGACGGGAACGGCCGCTGGGCCGCGTCGAAAGGTCTCCCGCGTACCGAGGGGCACCGCCAGGGGGAGGCAACCCTTGCCGAGGTGGTGCGTGCCGCAGACGACCTCGGCATCGGATGGTTCACTGCGTACGGCTTCTCCACGGAGAACTGGTCGCGTCCCAAGCTGGAGGTGGAGTTCATCCTCGGCCTTCACAAGAACATCTTCGGCAGGCGCATCGAGATGCACCGGAACAACGTGCGCATCCGCTGCATCGGTCGTCCGGTGTCGGGAACGTCACGGTTGCCCCGGCGCATCCTTCGTGAGATGGACGAGTCCATCCGGTTGACGAAGGACAACACCGGGCTGAACTTCACCCTCGCCTTCGACTACGGCTCGCGTGAAGAGCTGGTCTACGCGGCGCGCAAGCTGCTCGACGCACGGCGGAAGCAGGGGACGGAGATCGACGAAGGCTCCTTCGCCCAGTTCCTCTACGAGCCGGCCCTGCCGCCCGTTGACCTGCTGGTCCGGACTTCGGGCGAGCGGAGGCTCTCGAACTTCCTCCTGTGGCAGGCGGTGGGCGCCCCCTTGTACGTCACGCCCACGTTCTGGCCCGAGTTCGGTACTGCCGAGCTCGAAGCCGCAGTCACGTGGTGGCGAGGCTGCGTGGCAGCCGGCGAGCGGGGAGAGCCGTTGAGCGGGGGGTGAAGGTGACGAGCCGGGGGGGATGCGGTAGACTCCACCTTGCATCGTCGGTGCCATAGGGGATGGCGTCGGTCGCGATCGTGCGGCGATGGCAGTACGTGGATGGGGTGGTCGATGACCACGAGGGGAGAAGCTGTGGCTAGACCCGCGCCAAGCGGGCCCGCGCCCGAGGTCGGGCTCGCGCTGCGCGAGCGGTCCGAGGAGATCTGCGAGCGTGTCATCTCGCAGTGGCGCGAGCTCGAGGACTCCGTGCTCCAGTCGGAGAAGGTCGAGTCCGACATCCGGCGCTCCGCGCTCGCGGGGACGCTCGCGGTGGCGGACTACCTCGTCACGGGGGAGATCGTCACCCGCGACCGGTCAGAGCAATGGGACTGGAGCGGAGAGGCTCCGTTCATGGGCCGTATCACGCTCTCGGGACTGACGAGGCTGTACGTCCACTGGAGGACAGCGTGCGAAGACGTGGTCCGCGAAGAGGTGCGTACGCGGAACGGGGAGCAGGACGTCCTCGATCAGTGCCTGAAGGTCGTCCAATTCGGGTTCGACGTGAGCCTCGTGCGCATGGCGAGGCGCTTCGAGGTGACGAGCCGTGGCCTCGAGGAGCGGTTGGCAGAGCACCAGGCGCGCCTCGAGCACCAGGCGCTCCACGACCCGCTCACCGGGCTTGCGAACCGGGTCCTCCTTCTCGACCGGATCGAGCACGCGCTGGAGACCGCCGCCCGCCGGACGACGGGCGCGACCGTGCTCTTCTTGGACCTCGACTACTTCAAACTGGTGAACGACGTCTCGGGGCACTCGGCAGGGGACCAGCTGCTTCTGGGGGTCGCGCGGCGGCTCCAGCGCGCGGTGCGACCCAACGACACGATCGGCCGGTTCGGAGGGGACGAGTTCGTCGTGCTCTGCGAGGATCTCTCGGACCCGGCGTCCGACGGAGTGGCAGTCGCCGAGCGGATCGCCCAGCAGCTCGAGGAGCCGTTCTTCGTGGGCGGCCGCGACGTCCAGGTGGCCGCGAGCATCGGTGTCGCCACTGCGGAGCCGGGCGACACGGCGGAGCGGCTGCTCGGGCGGGCCGACCATGCCATGTACCACGCGAAGCAGCTGGGTCGCGGACGCGTCGAGGTCTACGACCGCTCGTTCGACCATCACGAGAATCGTCGAGCTGAGCTGTCGGTCGCTCTTCGAGACGCGGTCCGAGACGGGCAGCTCGGGCTGGTCTACCAGCCTCTGGTCGAGGTCCTCACGCGAAGCGTGATCGCGCGGGAAGCGCTCGTGCGCTGGCATCATCCGGTGCTCGGTGACGTGTCACCTGCGGACATGATCCCGATCGCGGAGTCGACCGGCCTCATCACAGAGATCGGGAGGTTCGTGCTGTCGACGGCGTGCACGGACTGCGCGGCGTGGCGCAGCGGTGGCGAGTCGGACGTCGGGGTCACGGTCAACGTCTCGGGGCTGCAGCTGGCGAGCGGGACCTTCCCGGCAGAGGTGGAGGAGGCGCTGAAGAAGAGCGGGCTGCCGCCCGACGCCCTTACGCTCGAGGTCACCGAGACCCTCCTGATGACCGACCGAGCGGACGCGCGCGACGGCCTCGAGCAAGTTCGCGGGCTCGGAGTCCGCGTCGCGATCGACGACTTCGGAACGGGGTACTCGTCGCTCTCGTGGCTCACCCGCCTGCCGGTTGATGTCGTGAAGGTCGACGGGAGCTTCGTCGCGGCACTGGGGCTCGGCGGGCGTGAGGCCGCGATCGTCGACTCCATGATCCATCTCGCGCACACGCTGCACCTCGACGTGGTCGCCGAAGGGGTCGAGACCGACGCCCAGCTCGTGCACCTTGCTCGTCTCGGCTGCGACGTCGCGCAGGGCTTCCTGCTGGGGCGTCCGACGATGCTGAACGAAGGCAGGTAGCTCGGCTCACGACAGAACGGCGGGCATCCCGACGGGCACGACGCCCGCACCCTATGGTTCCATCACAGTGACGCAATCAAGACCTACCCAGCGGTGCGCCTATTGCCGGCGCCCACTCCTGGAGAAGGACGATTCAGGCCGCCCCGGCCGCCCCGCCAAGTACTGCAAGCGGTCCCATCGCCAACGCGCCTACGAAGCTCGGCGACGAGCGGCACGGGCAGCGTTGCCTTCGGGGCACGTCGTCGTGGTCCAGGCGGACCTCGACCGGCTGCACGACCGTCTCTACACGCTCGAGGCAGCCCTCGACGATCTGCGGGTGGACCTCGCCGACGTCACGCCGTCCAGCACCGAGCGTCGACGCTCGAATGCCTACGGCGCGGCGCTGGCACACCTTCGAGCGGCGGCAGAAGATCTGCGCGGCGTCCTCGTCGAGCCTGTGGCGGACTGAGCACCGCGAACCAGGGCGAACGCTGCGCCGCCGTCCCGATCCTTATTACTTGTCATAATGGCCCTTATCGGCGGTCTGGAGGTACGGCGGGAGCTCATCGCGGGAGGATGGGTGGGCGCGGGATCAGGCAGCCGAGAGGGCTCCCCCTTCGGGCTGGTGGGTGGAGCGGGGGCCGGTCTGGCCAGGCGGCAGGTCGGGGAAGCGTGGTGCGGTCGTGCACGCACAGGGTCGTTGGGTAGCGTGAGCCCCATGGGATCGCGACGGTTAGAAGTGCCGCGGGGCCGCTGGGTCGCCGCGGTCGTGATGGGTCTGGCGATGGGTCTCGGAGGTCTCGGGTGGAGCGGGACGGTGGGGGCGCAGGGACGTGCGCCGAGGTCCTCTCTGCACGTGCAGCACCGCGGTCCGAGGCTTCCGGTGGTCGGGAATGCAAGGGACCTGAAGCGTGAGCCGGTGGTCCACGCGACGAAGGGGCGGCCCCCCACGAAGCTCGAGATGAAGAACCTCGTCGTCGGGAAGGGCAAGACCGCGAAGGACTCCAGCACGGTCAGCGTCATGTACGTCGGGGCGAGCTATCGGACGGGAAAGGACTTCACATCGACGACGTGGAAGGAGCGGCACCCTACGACATTCCCGTTGAACGAGGTCGTGCCAGGGTTCAGGAGGGGGTTGATCGGGATGAAGGTGGGCGGCCGGCGGGAGATCGTGATCCCGCCCAAGCTCGGCTACGGCGATCGGAGCACAGGCCCGATCAAGGCCGATGAGACCCTGGTGTTCGTCGTCGACCTGAAGGGCGTCAGCGGCTAGGCCGTTCGGCTGCCGAGGTTGGCGAGACCGGCCGGCGTGCCCGCGCGGGGCGGGCCGCCGGCAGCGGGGTGCGCTG
>JBOGGB010000437.1:0-4158 GCA_050743605.1 Acidimicrobiales bacterium | reverse complement strand
GGTCAGCGCCACGCAGCTCGCCACGCGCGCGGCGATCTACTGGGGAAGAGAGGCGTTCGTGCTCGGCTTCGTCGGCGATCCCGCTCGACGGCGCAGGCGCGCGGAGCTCGCCGCGCGCGCGGGGCGCCGGCTCCTCGAGCGCCAGGTTCCCGACCCCGAGCTGCGCGCGAAGCTCACGCCCTCCTACGAGCTCGGCTGCAAGCGCATCCTCCTGTCCAACGAGTACTACCGCGCGCTCACCCAAGAGAACGTCGAGTTGGTGACGGAGCCCATCACCCGCGTGAGCGCACGCGGCCTCGTGACCGCGGATGGGTGCGAGCGCGAGGTGGACACGATCCTCTTCGGCACCGGATTCGATGTCCGCGCGCACGCGGCGTCCACTAGCACGGTCGGACGCGGCGGCACGTCCCTCGCCGAAGCCTGGCGCCCACGGCTCGCGGCCTACAAGGGCATGACCGTGCAGGGGTTCCCGAACCTCTTCCTCATGGTCGGGCCCAACAGCGGTCTGGGCCACTCCTCGATCGTGTTCATGATCGAGTCCCAGATCACCTACGTGCTCGGAGCGCTCGACGCGATGGCGCGCCGCGGCCTCGGTGTCTTAGAGGTGACCCGGCGCGCACAGCGGTCCTGGACCGCCGAGATCGATGAGCGCAGCACCTCCACGGTGTGGACGGGCGGCGGCTGCCGCAGCTACTACCTCGACGACGAGGGCAGGAACGTCGCCTTGTGGCCGGGCTCGAGCTGGAGCTACCGGCGCTGGACCCGTCGCTTCGACCTGGGCGCCTACCGGACCGAGCCGGTGCGGGCGGCATGGGCGGCATGGCCGGCACAGGCGACACAGTCGGCACAGACGGCACAGTCGGCACAGGGGGCACCGGCTGTCGACCTCCTCTGCTCTGAGGTTCGAGCGCGCGGGGCCGAAGCCGCCGCGGTGACGCGAGCTCCCGCGGGCGCGGACCCTTCGAGCTCGCCGGATCACTCGCGGTCGTGACCGGCGCGGGGAGCGGGATCGGCCGCGCGACCGCACGCGAGCTCGCGCACCTCGGCATGCACGTGATCTGCGCCGACATCGACGGCACCTCGGCTGCCAGGACTGCCGAAGAGGCGGGCGGCGAGGCTCGGGAGGTGGACGTCGCAGACCATTGCGCGATGGACGCGCTCGCAGAGGAGATCGTGAGCACGCGGCACGCGCCGGACATCCTGGTCAACAATGCCGGAGTCGGGCTCACCGGCCGGTTCCTCGACACGACCTGCTGCGACTGGGACTGGATCCTCGGTGTGAACCTGATGGGAGTCGTCCACGGCTGCCGTGTCTTCGGTCCGGCCATGCTCGCCCGCGGGTACGGCCACGTGGTGAACGTGTCGTCGGGACTCGCGTTCGCGCCACGCGCGACCGAGCCGGCCTACGTCACCACGAAGGCCGCTGTCCTCGCACTGACGCGGTGCCTGCGCGCCGACTGGGGTGCGCGCGGCGTAGGAGTCTCCGCCATCTGCCCGGGAGTGGTCGCGACCGCGATCGTGGACTCGGCACGATTTCGCGGCGAGCGGGCGGCGGCGGCGTCCAAGGCGCGGGTCCGGCAGCTGTTCGCTCACGGCCACCGCCCCGAGGTCGTCGCCCGTGCCGTCGTCGACGCGGTTCGCCGGGACCGGCCGGTGGTGCCCGTCGGTGCCGAAGCCTGGGCGGGATGGCTGGCACGCGGGGTAGTGCCGTCGAGGATCGCCGATCGCTTCGCTCGGGTGACGGTCGGCGGGGTGTAGCCCGGAAGGCTCAGCCGGCCGTCGGCGCGGCCCGTCGGCGCCGGCCGTCGGCGCGGCTCGTCGGCGCGGCCTCAGTTCCCGCTCAGCTGCATGTCGCCGATCGCGAGCGTCTGGCCCGCGGCGGCCCCAGGCAGCCACTCCACGTCGTTTCCGACGTGGAGGACGCAGAGGAGCATGCGCTGGAGGGTCGACGCGATGGTCACCTCGCGCACGGGCTCGGACAGGGCGCCTGTGCGGATCATGAGCCCCTCGGCACCGACCGAGAAGTCGCCGCTCACCGGGTTCACCCCCGAATGCACCCCAGTGACCGACTGTACGTAGACACCTTCTGTGACCGCAGACACGATCGCGGACTGGTCGAGCTCTCCCGGGGTGAGCGCGAGCGCCCGGCAACCGGCACCCGGCGTGCCGGCGAAGCCGCGGCGCACCGCCGAACCCGTCGGCACCGTCCCTGCCCGCCGCGCCGAGACGGAGTCATAGAGGAAGCCGCGGAGCACCCCACCCTCGACGAGGACGTTCCGGCGGCAGGCCAGACCCTCGCCGTCGAAGTTCGCGGCGCCGTAGGCACGAGGGTCGGTGGGATCGTCCACCAGCACCACGTTCTCGCTCGCCACCTCCTCTCCCATCCGGCCGGCGAAGAAGGACCGCCCCTTCGTCACGGCCTCGCCCGACAGCGCAGAGGACAGCACCGAGAGCAGCGTCGAGACGACCCGCGGGTCGAAGACGGCGATGCAACGACCAGAGCGGGCCTTTCCCGCGCCGAGGAGGCGAACGGCTCGGCGGACCGCGTCCTCTCCTGCTCGCTCGAGGTCGAGCGCCGCCGGTTCCCTGCCGACGCTGAAGCCTCTCCCCGTCTGGGACTCCCCCCCCTCGCCGGCGATCGCAGAGACCGACACGTGGGCCGCGGTCCGGCGGCTCGCGGCGCGGATTCCCGTCGTGGACGCGAGCGCCACCTCCATGCTGGCGTCCCCGTACTCGGCGGAGTCGACCTGGCGAACCCGGGGATCCGCATCTCGCACCATCCGCTCGAGCTCGAGGGCCATCATCACCTTGTCGTCAGTCGAGGCCGACGAGAACCCCGCTCCCCAGAGGTCGAGCTCTGCCGCTGCCACGCCGTCGGGCTCGGCCAGGGCGACATGAGGATCCGGGGTGGCAAAGAGCGCATTGTCACGCGCGTCGTCGAGCACCGTCCGGACGACTCCCGGCTCGAGCGAGCCCGCCCAGGCGAACCCCACGCGGCTGCCCCCGCCGTCGCGGTCACCGAGCACCACGCGGATGCCGATGCCCGCCCAACTCGCGGATGCGAGCTGCTCGATCTCCCTCGAGTAGGCACGCACCTCGGTGTCGTGCCCCCTGGCGACGTAGGCCTCGACGCCCTCGCCAGCGCGCGCCCGGTTGACCAGCGATCGGGCGAGGTCAAGCAGCTCGGTCACGCTGCGGTGCCACCGATGGTCACGCCCGTGATGCGCAGCGTCGCCTGCCCACAGCCGACCGGCACCTGCTGGCCGTCCTTGCCGCAGGTCCCCGAGGTCATCGAGAAGTCGTCGGCGAGCGCGTCGATGCGCCGGAGCACCTCCGGCCCGTTGCCGATCAAGTTCGCATCCCGGAGCGGCTCGGTGATCCGGCCGTGCTCGACGAGGTAGGCCTCGGTCGTGCCGAAGACGAAGTCGCCGGTCGTCGTGTTGACCTGGCCGCCTCCGAGCTTCGCCACGTACACCCCGCTCGGCGTCTGAGCGACGATCTCGGCGGGGTCTTCGCTCCCCGCGAGGAGGAACGTGTTGGTCATCCGCACCATCGGCAGGTGCTGATAGCTCTGACGCCGTCCGTTGCCCGAGGACTGGCGGCCCTGCTTGCGGCTCCGCAGCCAGTCCCAGAGGTAGTCCGTGAGCACCCCGTGGTCGATCAGGACGTTGCGGGAGGCTGGCCGGCCCTCGTCGTCGACGGCGTAGTTGCCCCACTCGCCTGTGAGCGTCCCGTCGTCCACCAGGGTGACAAGGGGGCTCGCGACCTGGTCTCCGACTTGGCCGGCGTACACGGAAGCGTCCTTCGCGACGTGGTCGGCCTCGAGCCCATGACCGCAGGCCTCGTGGAAGAGGAAGCCGCCGGTACCCCCGGCGAGCACGACCGTCACCTCACCCGAAGGGGCCGGGCGGGCCGAGAGCTTGGTCAGCGCCCGCAGGGCGGCGGTACGGGCGATCTCCTCCACGTCCACCTGCTCGAAGAGCTCGAAGCCGCTCGTTCGGGCGACGCTCTCGTGACCGGTCTGCATCCCGGTGTCCCCGGTGGCGACGCAGACGACGCCCAGACGAGTTCGTACCCGGTCGTCCTCGGCGAGCACGCCTTCGGTGCTCGCGACGAGCACCCGGCGGCGAACGTCGCCGTAGCCGACCTGCACCTGGG
>JBOGGB010000436.1:0-3157 GCA_050743605.1 Acidimicrobiales bacterium | reverse complement strand
ATCGGCACCTCACCCGCCTCGGCGAGCCAGGCGACGACGGCGAGCAGCCGGCGGAGCCGAGCGCTCATCGCGCCGGCGGCCGCTCGGGAGGCCGCGGCCGCAACCCGACCGCCGTACGCTCGAGCTGCACCGTCTGCGGGCACGTCGGGAGGGCTCGGCGGAGCCGCTTGAGCGGCCGAGATCTCCTCCAGCCACGACACGACGGACGCCCGGGCCGACGGCGGCCCGACCAGCTCTGCGTGGTCGAGCAGGCCGAGGATCCACGAGCGCAGGAGGGCGAAGCTGCTCACCCCGAGGTGCAACAGGACCGAGCCGTCCGCTGTGCGCTCGGCGACCGCGCGCTCCCCGACCTCGGCGACCGCGCGCGGCCCTTCAACCGCGTCGATGCGGACGAGCAGCTGCTCTGCCTCCTCGTCGTCCCGCCAGGGGTCGAGCGCGGCGTCGGCCACCACGAAGCGTTCCGGCAGGGTCCCGCTCCCCGCCGGCCCCGCAGTCCCGAGCGACTCGATGCGGTCGACCCGGTAGGTCCGCGGCGCGTCGTGCTCGCGATCCCACCCCGCGAGGTACCACCGTCCCGCGCGAAATTCCAAGGTCGCCGGCGCCACTGCGCGTGTCGTGCCGCGATACGCGAAGTGGACCTCGGCCTGCGACCGGACGGCCTCGAACAGTGGGGCGAGCGCGGCGGGCGCGCCGACCTGCGCGACGGTCCGCGTCTCAGCCACCCCCCACGCTCCCAGCTTTGCCAACGCATCCCGCCCGCTGGGATCGCCGAGATGGACGCCGGCGACGGCGAGATGGAGCGCCACCTGCTCGTCGGGCTCGAGCTCGAGGTCGGGAAGGTAGAAGGCGTCAGGGTCGATCCGGTACCCGAACTGGTCGGGGCCTTCCACCGGCTCGGTCGCCACGGGAATTCCCTCGTCGCGCAGGATCCGCTTGTCCCGCTCGAACGCCTGACGCCGGGCTGCGCGCGACTCGGGGTAACCGGGAACCGCCGCAGCGATGTCCTCCAGCGTCCGAGGTCGTCGGGCGTCGAGCAGGACCAGCACGAGGTCGGTCAGACGTTCGAGCCGGTCGACAGTCGCCACCATCCTCAGCGTAGGGCGCCGTCGCGGGGTCGATCGTGGTCGTGGTGCTGGGGGCCGCAGCGTGGCCCCGACGGTGGCACCCGCCCCGGCGGCGGGTGACCTCGGCCCCGTCGCGCCGTCAGAGGTGGTAGTGGCCGAAGGACACGGGCGGGCGGCGAACGAGCAACGTCGCGAGCAGCCTGCGAGTCGGGTAGTCCAGCTCGACGACGGCGAGGCGACCCGACGGTTCGCCAACCGGCCGCTCGACGTCTACCGCGCGGAAGGTCCCGCCGAAGCCGACAAGGCATACCTGACCGAGCTGCTTCCCGTGCACCTGCGCGGCTCGGTACAACAGCGATGCGTGCGCACGCAACGAAGTGACGTTCAGCAACCGGACCCCCTCCAATGACCCCTGGTGGTGCACCGCGCGGGTCGCGAGCGCGAGATCGACGTAGCAGCCGCTCGACGCAGTCCCGAGCTCGCTGCGGGCCGCCGCACACCCCCCGAGGCCGGTCGCGCCGAGCACGAGCGCGCCGCAGGCGAGCAGCGCCCGCATCCGGTGACGCGGCTCACCTCGGGGCCTAGATGGCTCCGTCGCCGTCGCCGTCGCCGATGCCGGTGCCGATTCCGGTGCCGATGCCGATGCCGCCATGGCGTGCCCTGCTCCTCTTGTTCGGTTCATCGCGCTCCGCCGTCCTCGGCGTCTTCGGCCGCTTCGGCCTCCGGCGCGGTCACCACGCCGGCTTCGATCGGCGCATGGAGGGCGCTCCTCGCCCAGCGTCCTCGCCGCACTCCCAGCGCGAGCCCGCCCCATGACCCCCATCCGACGACGAGGACCAGCCAGAAGCTGATCAGACGGTAGACGAGGACGGCGGCAATGTCCGCCCCGGTGCCGCCACCGAAGTACGAGAGGGCGATGGTGATGCTCCCCTCGACGGTCCCGAGACCGCCGGGGGTGATCGGCAGGTTCGCCGCGAGCTGGCCTGCGCCGTACGCGAGGAGGAGGCCCTTCCACGGCACCGACGACCCGATGGCGAGGAACGCGAAGCCGAAGCAGGTGCAGTCGAACAGCCAATTCAAGAACCCCCAGCCGACGACCTCGAGCGCATGACGGGTCGGGAGGCGCACGCGTGAGAGCCGGTCCAAGATGGCGACGACATGGCGCTCGTGATCGCCTCGTGGCCGTCCGACGAGCCGGTGCGACGTCCGGAGCCCCCATCGCACGACCGCTTCCAGCGGGCGCTCGTACACGAAGAGCATTCCGAGCAAAGCCGTCACCACGAGCACCCCGACCACTGCTGGCACCAGGTCCAGGGTCGCGCCCTCCTCGGTGGCCAAGACGAGCCCGATGGAGGCCAGCAACGCGAGCGAGAGGGCGGCGAAGACGGTCGTGCCGACGAGCGCCCAACTCGCCAGCGTGTCGTCGGCTCCGAGCCGGCGGTACCAGCGGAAGCCGTAGACCGCGGCCACCGCGGGGCCGCCGGGCACCGAGTTCGTGATCGCCTGCGAGGCGAGCGTGAGCCCTGCGAGGGGCGCGAGCCGGGGATGCAGGCCTCCCGCGAAGAGGAGGCGTGTCTGGACGGCGACGAATGAGAGCTCGGACGCGGCCTCCGCGAGGAGCGCGGGGAGGAGCCACCACCACCGGAGGTGACCGAGCACTGTGCCGATGCCGGACAGCTCGCCCGTGTGCGACGTGAGGACCTCGACCGCGACGGCGACCATGGCGAGCCCGGCGGCCCACCGGATGACGGGCCACCGCCGCCGCACCACCGACCACCCGCGTCGCCAGCCGGCGACGACGCGGTCGGCCGTCCTGCCGCGTCGGCTCTCGTCCGCTACTGCTCCAGTCGGCGTCGTGGCTCCCGCGTCGTCTGGACGGCCGCGCCGCCCAGGGTGGGCATCGAGGGTTCCCGCAAGCTTAGGGCTCGACCCTGGCCCCTTCGGAGCGGGCGGCTGGCGGCGGACTTCAGTGCACGTACTTGATGTAGGTGAGCATCGGCAGGTACAGGCTGATGATCACCGTGCCGACCACACCGCCCATCGCCACGACGAGCAGCGGCTCGAGGATCGAGGAGAGGTTGTCGACGGTCTGG
>JBOGGB010000435.1:0-3259 GCA_050743605.1 Acidimicrobiales bacterium | reverse complement strand
CCCGCGCGACGCGTGCAGGAGCTGACGGGCGGCGAGCGGCGTGAGCCGCGCCGTGCCCGACCGGGCGATCTGCCGGGCGCGGGTGAGGAGCTCGCGGCGGGTGGGCTCCGGGAGTCGCCGGCGGTGGACGCGCGGCACCACCTCGGACGGCTCAGGGCTCTTCACGTGTCGGCGGCCGAGTCCCCCGGGCTCGGTTCGTGCGGCGCGGGGCCCGGCCGGTGTCGCCCGAGCGCGAAGCCGGCTGTCGGCTGGCCCGGCGGGAGGTGTCCGGGGAAGTACGCCTCGAGCTCGCGGTCGTAACGGGCCGCCTGCAGCTCTTCCCGCCTGACCCAGGCCACCACGACGGGGATGAGGGCCAGCATCATCAAGACGTCGCCGCCGACCCACATGATCACGCCACCGACGTGCAGGTCGGCGACGAGGGAGAGGCCCCAGGTCCGATGCTCGGCCCTGAAGGCCGGGAAGATCTCGGTCGTCTCCAGGCTGAGCGTGAGCCCGACGAAGGTGTCGACCGGAACGGCGAGAAAGAGGAGCAGGGCGCGCATGGGCGGAGCCATCCTGTAGCGGTTCGGGTCGCCTCCGAAGATCTGGCGCCAGAAGAGGTAGCCGATCACCACGAAGAGGAGGTGCTCGAGCTGGTCCACGGCCTCGTACTCGATCGCCCAGTTGAAGAGGATCGTGAGGTGCGTGACCGGCACGACCAGCCCGTAGAGGACGAAGCCGGTGACCGGGTGCCCGACCACGCGTGCAGGTCGGCTCCGCAGCCAATCGGTCATGCGACGGTGGGCACGGCCGGCGGTGGCACGCCAGAGCAGGTCGACGGGCGAGGAGACGGCCAGGAGGACCGCAGCCACCATGATCAGGAGCAGATGCTGGACCATGTGGTCCCAGAACAGCGTCCTGTCGTAGGCGCCGAAGAAGGTCACCACCGCGATCGCGCTCACCGCCACGCTCCCGACGAACGCGGCCGTGCGGCCCGCAGGCCAGGGGTGCCGGGGATGGAGGCGGTTCTGGCGCGCGACGCCGGAGAGGTAGAGAACGAGTCCGCAGCCGAGGACGACGATCGGCGCGGGGTCGAGGTTCGTCCGGAGGAACTGGCCGCCGTCGAGCGGCGGGAGGACGGCGAGCGGCAGGAGGAGGGTCAGACGGCCTTCACCGCCGCGACGAGCTTCTGGAGCGTGGCCTTCGCGTCGCCGAACAGCAGCACCGTCTTGTCGTCGAAGAGCAGCGCGTTGTCGATCCCCGCGAAGCCGGGACGCATGGAGCGCTTCAGGAACACGATGTGCTGGGCCTGGTCCGCGTGGATGATCGGCATCCCGTAGATCGGGCTTCCTGGAGCGTCGACGGCAGCGGGATTGACGGTGTCGTTCGCGCCCACCACGAGCGCCACATCCGTCGTCGGCATGTCAGGGTTGGCGTCGTCCATCTCCTTCAGCTCGTCGTAGGGAACGTTCGCCTCGGCGAGAAGGACGTTCATATGACCGGGCATGCGGCCGGCGACGGGGTGGACCGCGTAGAAGACCTCGACTCCGCGCTCCATGAGCTGGTCGGCGAGCTCCTTCACTACGTGCTGCGCCTGGGCCACCGCGAGCCCGTAGCCCGGGACGATCGCCACCTTGCGGGCGTAGGCGAGGAGGAGGCCCACGTCCTCGGGCGTCGACGTCTTCACGGCCGTCCCTTCGAGACCCTCCGCGGTCCCGGTCGCGGTGACCACCGCGCCAAACGCGCTGAACAGGATGTTCGGAAGGGAGCGTCCCATCGCCTTGCTCATGAGGCGCGTGAGGAGCATCCCCGAAGCGCCGACGAGCGTGCCTGCGACGATGAGCAGAGGGTTCCCGAGCGTGAAGCCCGAAGCCGCCACGGCGAGCCCGGTGAACGCGTTCAGAAGGGAGATGAGCACCGGGACGTCGGCGCCGCCGATGGGCAGCGTGAACACCACGCCGAGCACGAGGGACAGCCCCAGGACCCCGAAGACATAGTCCACCGATCCCGTGACGACCGCCATCACGAACAGCGCCAGGATTCCGGCGGCCACGACTGCGTTGATGGGCTGCTGGGCGGGGTAGACGATCGGTCGCGTCGGCATCATCTCCTGGAGCTTGGCGAAGGAGATCGCACTGCCGGCGAAGGAGACACACCCGATCAGGACGCCGAGCATGGCTTCGACGACCACATAGGTCGCCGGGCTCACGCCGGTCCCGTGGATGTGCAGGAGCTCGGTGACCGAGATGAGCGCTGCCGCCCCACCGCCTACTCCGTTGAACATCGCGACCATCTGGGGCATGGCGGTCATCTTCACGAGGCGCGCCGCCGGAATGGCGACCGCCGTTCCGAGCGCCATCGCACCGAACGCGAGCCCGAGGTTCCGCGCGGAATGATCCACTGTCACCGCCGAGAAGGTCATGCCGACCGCGAGCAACGCCGCCGCGGCACCGAGCAGGTTGCCCGGGCGCGCGTGCTTCGGGGAGCTGAGGCCCTTCAGCGCGAGGACGAAGCCGATGATCGCGACCAGGAAGACTGCAGAGCGCCACGTGGAGAGCGGGAACGAGAAGGCCTGGTGGACGACCGTCACGATCCGCTGCCCTCCGTGGGCGCGTCCGGCTGCGGCGTGGGCGCGTCCGACGGCGCGGCGGGTCCGTCCGTGGACGTGGCGGGCACCCGGGGCACCGCAACTGGCCGCTCGGGCTTGGCGCGGAACATCTCGAGCATCCGGTCGGTCACGACGAAGCCACCGACGATGTTCAACGTAGCGAGGAAGACGGTGATGAAGCCGAGCACCAGCTGCGCGGGGCCGTTCGCCTCGCCCATGATGAACAGTGCGCCGACCAGCACGATGCCGTGGATCGCGTTCGACCCCGACATGAGCGGCGTGTGGAGGATGCTGGGCACCTTCGAGATGACCTCGTAGCCGACGAACGCGGCGAGCACGAAGATGGTGAGGTACCAGACGATGCCCGTCACGGCGCGTTCCCGAGCAGCTCGGCGGTCGGCGCGTCCGTCGGCTGACCGTCACGCAGCACGCAGGTGCCGGTCACGATCTCGTCCTCCCAGTTTGGGGTCAGCGCGCCGTCGGAGGAGAAGAGCGCAAGGAGGTTCGCGACATTGCGCGCGTAGAGCGCGCTGGCGTGGGTCGGCATTCCTGACGGAGGGTTGGCCATCCCCACGACGGTGGTTCCGCTGAGCACCCCCTCCCTGCCGCGCTCGGTGGCCTCGCAGATGCCTCCGGGGTCCGCTGCCAGGTCGACCACCACTGCCCCCG
>JBOGGB010000434.1:0-6812 GCA_050743605.1 Acidimicrobiales bacterium | reverse complement strand
CACCAGGGGTGGGCACGCCCTGGTCGTGGAGCCGTCCCCGATCCGCGACCTCCCTCGCGAGCGTGTCCATGGGAGCCGGCAGCGGATCGGGGCGGTAGTCGGCGAAGAAGTCGCGCCAGCTCTCGCTGACCGAACCGGGATCCTCCTGGTAGCGGTCGTACATGTCGTCGACCAGCCAGGCATTAGGCCCGAACGTACCCGCGGACTTGGGGTGGGCTCCCGCCTTCGCCACGAGCGCACGTCGTTCTTCCCCGGACACCACGCTGTCAACCCTACTGTCGCGTCTGTCCGCAGCTGGCTCCACATCCTGCTCTGGGAGCGCGCGGTCGCCGTCCATTATCGTCCTTGCCGCGTGTATACGTCCTCCTCCAGCGTCGGGACAAACGGGAGCGCTGGCAGCCGTTCCACCCTTCCGGGGCTTCCCGAGTCGCTCTTCGTCCTGGAGCGACCGCCCGCCGGCGGATGGGGAAGCCAGGCGGGCCCTGTCGTCGTGCTCGTCCATGGCTCCCTCGACCGTGCAGGCAGCTTCCGGCGCGCCGCGCGGCGACTGGACGACCTCGGTGTCGTCACCTATGACCGGCGCGGGTACCAGCGCTCCCGCGCGGGTGGGGTGTCCGACGACTTCGCGGTCCACGTCGAGGACCTGGTGCGCATCGCGACCGCCTGCGCCGAGCACCACACGGCGCAGCCCGGAGTGGTCGCCGTGGGTCACAGCATGGGCGCCACGATCGCGCTCGGAGCCGCAGTCGACGTCCCCACCCTGTTCTCCGCGGTCGGTGCCTACGAGCCGACGATGCCATGGATCGAACCGCGCCGCCGCGGCAGCTTCGGGACCGGTCCCGACCACGACGTCGATCCCGGTCTCGGGGCCGAGCGCTTCTTCCGGCGGATCGTCGGGGACGTCGCCTGGGAGCGCCTCACCGAGGAGAGGCGGGCTTCGCTCCGCGCAGACGGCCCCGCGCTGCTGGCGGACCTGCGCGCCCTCCGCCAGGGTGCGCCGTTCGACGTGACGACGCTGGCAGTCCCGGCGCTGGTGGCCTCAGGCGGCCCGGCGAGCTCCCGCCACCACCTCGAAACGGCCGACTGGCTCGCGTCGCGGGTTCCGACGGCGAAGCGATCGACGATCGCGGGAGCGGGCCACGGGGCACATCTCAGCCACCCGGAGGCGTTCGCATCCTTCGTGCGGGAGGCGGCGGCGCTCGGCGGGGGCGCTCGCACGCGCGACCCGGATTGAGCGCAGGGACTGGGCCGCCCGGAACTTGGGCGTCCGGACGGCCCCCGGACGCGCTCAGGTTGGCTGGCTGGGCGGCGGCAGCCGTCGCCTTCCCGGCGATGGTCGCAGCGCTCGGATCGGACCCGCGGGCGGTCGGTGGTGCGGCTGCCCAGGACTGGCCCCCGTTCGTGCTCGTCGCCGGACTCCTCACGGTCGGCTTGGTGGCTCGAGCCGACGGGCTCTTCAGTGCAGCCGGCGCAGCCTTGGCGGACCTCGCTCGCGGGGGATGGTCCCTCTTCCTCGGGTCAGCCGTGCTGGTGGCCTCCGCCACCGCCGTCCTGAACCTGGACACGGCGGTCGCCTTCCTGACCCCGGTCGTCGTGGTCGCGGCGCGGCGGCGCCAGACGGTCGAGACCCCGTTCCTTTACCTCGCGGTGCTGCTCGCCAACGGCGCATCGCTCGTCCTTCCGGGATCGAACCTCACGAACTTGATCGTCCTCGGACGTGTCCACCAGTCGGGGAGCTCGTTCGCAGGGGCGATGGTCCTCCCGTGGCTGGCCTCGATCTTCTCGGTGTGCGTGGTCGTCGCGCTCGTCTGGCGGCGGTCGCTGCGCACCGCCGGGCCTCGACTGGAAGAGCCTGGAGAGTGGCGCGCCGGCGTCGGGCTCGCGGGAGTCTGCATCGTCGTGGCGGCAATGCTCGTGCTCCCCCCCTCGTGGGAGGCCGTCGTCGCGCTCGGCACGGGTGCCGCGGCGGCGGCGTGGACCCTACGCACCGGGAAGCTCCACCTCGGCGAGCTCCGTCAGACGCTGAACCTGCCGCTGCTCGGGGGGCTCTTCGCCGTCGCGGTCGACCTCGGCACGCTCGGGCGTGTCTGGGCCGGTCCCGCCCACCTGCTCGCCCATCTCTCGACGACGTGGACCGCGATCGTCGGCGCGGGCGCCAGCGTGCTCGTGAACAACCTGCCCGCCGCGTCACTCTTAGCGGCCAACGCGCCCGCGCACCCGCACGCGCTCCTCGTCGGACTGGACCTCGGCCCGAACCTGGCGGTGACCGGCGCGCTGTCGGCGGTCCTGTGGCTCCAAGTGGCCCGCACCGTGGGCGCGAGACCGAGCGTCTTTCGCTATACGGCGGTCGGAGCCCTCGCCGTCCCGACGTCGATGGCACTCGCGCTCCTCGCGCTCGGCGCGGCACGCTGACGGGGGCATCGCCTCCCGCTCACCGGTTCCGGCGACCCAGCACGAGCACCGTCGCGTGAGGGACAGTCACCCTTCCGCCATGGTCGACGATGACCTCGCTGACGGCCTCGAACAGGCGTGCGGCCTGCGCGGACGGGAGGAGCCGGTGGTCCGACTGGGTCCGGAGCCGGTCGACGTAGCCTGTGGCGTCGAACGTCTGGTCCCACGTGCGCTCGTGGACGGCGACGTCGAAGAAGTCCGCGCTGCGTGCGACCTCGGCCTCCGCCCCCGCCTCGACCCTCCGGAGCGTGAGACCCGGGGACCCCGGCCCGGCCGCATGCAACTTCGGAGCGTGCAGGCGGTAGCACGCGTCCAGCGCGACACGTACAGGGTCGTCCTCCTGCCAACGCACGAGGTGCCAGAGGAGCGCGAGGCACCCAGCGGGCACCAGCGCCGCGGCCGCGCGTACCAGGCGCACCTCGGGACAGACCCAATGCCATGCCTGGGCGGAGAAGACGAGATCGAAGGCCCGCACCTGCAGGACCCACTCCTCGAAGGATCGCTCCTGGACCTCCACGCGCGAATAGGGCGCGCAATTGCGGCGCGCGACCGCTGCCATGGCGGGGTCGGGCTCGAGCGCGTGCACGGCCACGCCGTTGCGCGCGAACGCGACCGTCGCCTTTCCCGTACCGGCACCAACCTCCAACGCGCGACACGCCGCCGCTTCGAGTCCACCGAAGGCGAGCACGTCCTCGACGAGCCCGTCCGGATAGCCGGGACGGACCCGGTCGTAGAGGTCGGGCACCTCGCCGAACACGAGCCGCTGCGCTCTCGGGCTTCCCGCCTCTTGTCTCGGATCCTCCACCTCATGCGCCGCCGGAGTGGAGACCTGAGGCAGGCTCCGGACCTCTGGATGTGAGCCGGCGGCGGAATCGTGGACCGAGGCGGTCCGACTCGGGAGACTCGCTGGAGCGGATCCCCATGATGAGTCGCGAGTGGCTGAGCAGCAGGCCCCCAGAGACGAGGACCAGCAGCGAGAGGGCCTCCAGCGGCCCCCATGCCCCACTCGTGCGCAGGTCGTCGCCGAAGAGTGCGATGCCCATCACGATGCTCGCGAGGGGGTCGACGAGGACGAGCGCAGATTGGGACGCCGCGATCGGCCCGGCATGGTAGGCGTTCTGCGCGAGGAAGACGGCGAGTGCTCCAGATCCTGCGATCCCGTAGGTCTGCCAGTGCCAGAAGACTGACACCCAGTCGTGCGCCGCGAATCCGGAGACCTCCTTGGTGCACGCGGCCGCGAAAGCGTACGCGACGGCTCCCGCGAACCCGTAGCTCGCGGCACGCCACCAGCGAGGGCCGCGCTGGGCGAGCAGGGTCGCACAGACGAGTGCGGCGGCGCATGCAGCCCCCACCTCGACCCAATCGACCGCGCTCGGACGGCCGTTGCCGCGACCTGGGTCCGCGAAGACCAGGAAGCCGGCGAGCCCGAGCGCCGCGGCGGTCGCGCCGAGCCACTCCCTCCAGCCGAGGGAGTACTGGAACCAGACGCCGAGGATCACGACGAGGAAGAGGAGCTCGAGAATGAGGATCGGCTGCACTTCCGAGAGCCGCCCGAGGTGGAGCGCCGTCGCCTGCAGGACGAAGGACAGGACCATGAGGCCGAAACCGGCAAGCCATATGCGGTTGCGCATCGCGTGAACGAGCAGGCGCAGCCGCATCGTGTCGGACTCCGGTGCATCCTCCACTCCCAGTCGCTGGAGGATGCTCGTCAAGGCATTGGCGAGCGCCGCTCCCACCGCCAGCAGGTAGACCATGCGGAGGACATCCTACGAGTTGCACCTCGGGCTCAGCGCCAAGGAAGGTCCGCCACGAAGGCCCAGCTGCGGCGATGGATCGCCGAGAGCCCGTACCCCCGCAGCGCGATCTGGTGGCGAGACGAGGGATACCCCTTGTTCCGCTCGAAGCCGTAGGGAGGGAAGTGCACGGCCTCCTCCCGCATCATCCGGTCTCGCACCACCTTGGCGAGGACGGACGCCGCCGAGACTGCGGCGCACCGGGCGTCGGCCCCGACGATGGTCAGCACCCGTGCCGGCACCGGTGCGTCCGGGAGCGCAAACCCGTCGTCCGGCGGCACCGACTGCTCGCGGGCTCTGTCGCCGGCCTCGACGAAGACGTCGAATCTGCCCTGCTCGACGAGCGACGCGGGCGACACCCCTCCCCCCGACACCGCCGCCGCGCGGACGCCCTTCGGGTCCGAAGGGAGTGCCTGTGCGCTCCGCTCGCGCAAGAAGTCGTAGGGGCCGTCGATCACCAGGGCGTCGGGCACGAGCTCGAGGCTCGCGAGCGCCCGGTGGGCTGCAAGACGCCACGCACGGGTCATCCCGAACCGGTCGCACTCCGCGGCGCTGGCATGCCCGACAGCGGCGTCGGCGCACCACCGCGCCACGTCGTCGAAGACGAGCTCGCGGCGCTCCTCGGGCAGCAACTTGGAGTCGCGTAGCCAGAGGGGAACGGTGCGCATGCGCAAGCCTGCGTGCACGACCGCGATCCCGACGCTGAGCGGACCGGCCCACGCACCGCGGCCCACCTCGTCCACTCCAGCCACCCAGCGGTGCCCCTCACGCCAGAGCCGACGTTCCACTTCGAGCGTCGGGCGGCGAGCGAAAGCACGTGGCGCCGAGGAAGCGTCCCCAGGAGGTCCTGCATCCGTGCCACGCACGGTCACAGCCCCGGCTCGATCCGGGCGAACAAGGTCGCCTCCCTCGGATCGGCATCCGTCTCCAAGAAGGCGTCCAGGAGCTCTGCAGCGAGGGACTCCGTGGTGAGGCGCAGCCCGAACGCGAGCACGTTCGCGTCGTTCCACCGACGAGCGCCCGCCGCCGTCGACGCGTCCGTGCAGAGGGCGGCCCGCACGCCACGGACCTTGTTCGCGGCGATCGACACGCCGGTGCCCGTCGTGCAGCAGACCACCCCTCGATCAGCTTGCCCCGATGCGACCACAACGCCAACGGCACGTCCTGCGTCCGGCCAGTCGTCGCCGTCGGCGACGACCACCACCTCGTGCCCGGCGGCACGAAGGCGCGCCACGACCGCCACCGTGAGGGCAGTCCGCTCGTCGGTGCCGAAGGCGATCCTCATGGCGGGCTCCCCATGGCGGGCTCTACCGTACCGAGAGGGCGTGCAGCTCGCAGGACGAGCGGGTCCGGAACGGGTGCCGGAGCACGTCCGGACTCGGTCAGCGGGCGGTCCACGACGCCGCGGGCGCCCTAACCTCTGCCCCCATGCCCCCCCGCCGCGTCGCGATCGTGCCGCACACCCACTGGGACCGGGAATGGTACGAGCCGTTCCAGTCGTTCCGTCTCCGTCTCGTCGACGTCGTCGACCAGCTGGTCTCACTGCTCGAGTCAGACCCTTCCTACGCCCGGTTCCTCCTCGACGGCCAGATGGCGGCCCTCGACGACTACCTGGAGATCCGACCCGAGTCGACCGAGCGGATCCGGAACCTGACCTCGTCGGGACGCCTTGCCATCGGGCCGTGGTACACGCTCATGGACGAGTTTCTCGTCTCACCCGAGACGATCGTGCGCGATCTGCAGCTGGGCATTCGACGGAGTGCGGCCTTCGGCGGCGCGATGGACGTGGGCTACCTGCCCGACATGTTCGGGCACGTCGCCCAGATGCCCCAGATCCTCCGGCTCGCCGGATTCGAGCACGCGGTCGTCTGGCGCGGCGTCCCCTCCTCCATCACGTCCACCGGTTTCCTCTGGGAAGCGCCCGACGGGTCGACGGTCCGCGCCGAGTACCTCCCCCTCGGCTATGGCAACGGGTCGCACCTTCCCGACGACGCGAAGGCGTTGGTCCGGAGGGTCGGAGACCACCTCGAGCAGATCGGGCCGTTCCTCGTCTCGGACCTGCTGCTCATGAACGGCTCCGATCATCTCCCCCCCCAGCCGAGGCTCGGTCGCGTCGTTGCCGAGGCCAACGCGCTCCAAGACGACCTGCACTTCGAGATCACGTCGCTCCCGGAGTATCTCGCCGGCACCTCGACCGACGGGCTCACGACCTGGCGAGGCGAGCTCCGCTCCGGCGCGCGGGCAAACGTGCTCATGGGCGTGACCTCGAACCGCGTCGACGTGAAGCGCGCTGCAGCGACCACCGAGCGCGAGCTCGAATGCCGTGCCGAGCCCTACGCCGCGCTGTTCCTCCCGCCGGACTCGTGGCCAGGCGCACAGCTCGACGTCGCGTGGAAGGAAGTTGTCCGAAACGCCGCCCACGACTCGATCTGCGCATGCTCCGTGGACGAGGTCGTCGACGAGGTGCTGCAGCGATTCGCGTCTGCCCGCGCAATCGCCGGCGACCTCGCGGCACGAGCCCTGCTCGCCCTCGCGACGTCGATGGACGCTCCTGGACCGGTCGTCGTG
>JBOGGB010000433.1:0-4861 GCA_050743605.1 Acidimicrobiales bacterium | reverse complement strand
CGCTTACAACGAGCAGGTCGTCGGTTCGATCCCGGCAGCGCCCACTACCAAATCCCTGCTCAAGTGCCCTTTCAGCGCTGCACGGACCCGTCGGCGGATCGGTTCGAGACGGGGAACCGGCACCCGTTGGACCATGACCTCGCCGATTTCGAGCACCGCTGTCGTGAGCCAGCGAACGACCTCGTCTTCGCCAACCGCTGCAGGAGGTGGGCTGAGCCAACGCTCCACGCCGGTCACGTCGAAGATAAATCTCGGCGAGTCCCGACGTCTCGGGAGGAGTGAGAGATCCTGTTGGATGGCGTGAACCACATCGCGTGGATCTCAAATGATGTCGAGCGTCTGGGGCGGTTCTACGAGCGGGTGTTTGACGCCGTCATCCGACCGACGCGGGATCATGGACCTGGCGAGACGATGACCGTGATCGATGTCGGCCCGGCGACGCAACTGAACGTACCTCGGTTACAGGGAAGTCGAGAGGCGCCAAGAGACGCTGGTGCCGGCCGATTGAGAAGCGCGCATCCCGAGTGGCATACGTTCGCAATGCCGTCAGGGGAGTCCGCCGGGTAACCGCCCCACCGGCCACGGGCGCACCGGGAGCAGAACTCAGTACCGTACGCTGGGCGAATGCCGGTGAGGCCGCGCGTGGAAATCGATATCCGACTCGCCACTGCCTCGGACGTGACCGCGGCTATCGACGTCTTGAGTGAAGCGTCCGCCTGGCTGCGCTCCATCGGCATCGCGCAGTGGCCGGAGCGCTTCGCTGACAGCTTTGTCGCGGCCACGGCAGAGCGAGGCGAGCTCTACGTGGCGGTGGAGGGGCCCGAAGTGGTTGGCACGATGACGATGCTGTGGTCCGACGCCATGTTCTGGGGCGACCGGCGCGATGCAGGATTCGTCCATCGGCTCGCGGTCATGCGGTCGCACGCGGGTGTGGGTCGACGCCTTATCGACTGGGCGGACGAGCAGGCTGAGCAACATCGCCGGAGCTATCTCTGCCTCGACACGCTCAGCTCCAACCGCAAGCTCCGTGAGTACTACGAGGAACTGGGCTTCGAGCTCGTTGGGGAGGTCGACGGCCCGAGGGAGCATCCGCATACCGCGGCACATGGCCGGTGGCAGGCGTCCCTCTACGAGCGACTCGTCGGACAACACCGGCAAGCGGGATTGAAGCGCGAAACGTGAAACCATCCTGATGGTGTCCGGCAACTGTCCCCTATTTCCCATCACGTCGAGCACTCTGCGCGCCACCGAGCGCCGGTCGTGGGACGCTCCCAGAGGCGTTCAAATGGCGGCGACTCCCTTCTGTTCGAATGCCATGGCCCTCTGCAGTGCCGCCGCCTTCATGTCGGCGGGAATCTCGACCGCACCGCCGAGACCGTTGGTGTTTATGACGGCATGAGCGGCCTCCTCCATCACGCCGCCGACGAGGAGGGCGAGTTCGGCGTCCGGTGGAAGACCAACACGCCGTGATTGGCCAGAAGAACAGCTGGCACTTCCGGCACGACGGCGGCTCGGATGTTCGCCACAGCCTGCTCGGATCCTCTTGGCCCGTAGCTCGCGGCTGGCACACCGTCGGGCAGACCGAACATCGCCAAGCCTCGATCCAGCAGCCGATGGGCCTGTGGGCAACGGCGTAAGCAGCGGGGAACGGTGAGTGGGTGTGAATCACGCAGCCAACGTCCGTCTGGTCGGCGTACATGGCCGTGTGCATGGCGACGCAGGGCGCCCCTACCGCCCGCCCTGTGGCGCCGTCTTGGGGCGGCACACCGGTGTCACTCCGTGGCCGATTGAACAGGCGCGTTCCGGGTGACGGCTTCGGCCAAGTTCCCGAGCGCGCGGCGCAAGTGACCGAAGCTGCGGGATCCCAATATCTCGGCGATCCGCACTTCGGCAGCTTGGGATTGACTCGTGACGGCTTTCTCGAGTCGTCGCCCTTGTGGGGTGAGGTGCACGACGCGGGCTCGTCCGTCAGCGAGATCTGCCTCACGGATCAGGTAGCCGTGCTGTTCGAGGTGACCCAAAAGGTCGTTGACCGACTGCTTGGTGATGTGCATCTGCTCGGCGAGCTCAGTTGGCCGCTGTCCGTCGAGGCCCGGATAGCGAAACAGTCCGACGTGAGCGGGAGTCACGTCGTCGTAGCCGGCTGCGACCACGCCCGAGAAGATCTCATCGCGGACCCACTGCCAGCCCAGACGCATCATGGCTCCCACGTAGGGGATTCCGTCTACGGAATCGCTTGACATAGTCGTCAGGTTACCATACGATAGGAGGTAAGGCAACCTGACGATACGGCGACGTTGCATCCTCAGACCCAAGGGGGTCCGAAATGAGCAGAGCAGTCATTGACTCTCCCTACAGCGAGCAGGCCCAGGCCTGGTGGTTCCTCGACACCCTGGTCGTTGAGCACCGTTGTGCCCCAGACATGACCTCTGTGGTGCTCGAGATGACCTTGCCGGCAGGCTCCACCCCGCCACTGCACGTACACCATGACCTCGACGACACCTGGTACATCTTGGAGGGAGAGATGGCGGTGCGCTGCGGCGACGAGCAGTTGGTTGTTGGCGCAGGGCACTGGGTGTCGATGCCTCGCGGCGTCGCGCACACCTTCCGGGTTCTCGGTGACAGCCCAGCACGCATCTTGCTGGTGCACGACAACCCGAGCTTCCGCGACCTCGTTCGAGCTCTGGGAGTACCGGCGGGGGCCCGGGTCGTGCCTCAGCAGCCGGCTTTCCCGCCTATGAACGAACTTGTGGCGGTCGCCGGCGCCCACGACCTCACTCCGGTCGGGCCCCCGATGAGTGTCGATGACGCCGACGCCATCTTCGCAGCTGCACGCTGAAGCGCTCCAGGACATCCCAACGTAATCGGAAGAGACGCATACATGGCGGTCGACAGCAGCAGCTGTCCGACCGCGCAGGTGTGCACGGACCTGGGCGTGGTCGACCAGGGGCTAAATTTCGCACCCGTGTACCGCGTTCGGCCCTCGGCGACGTGACAACGCTGACGAATGCTCTGGCCGTGACCACCGGGAAGGGTGTCACCTACTAAAATTTTAGTTGCCCCCAAAGAGCGGGCGATCCCGGACCATACGCGCCCCTGACCACCGGGAGCGGGACGCTACGGCTCCCAGACGGCGTGATCGTGGGCGAAGTACACGCGACGAGGATCCAGTTTCTGCAGCCGATCCATCCACTCCGGGGGAACCGGGACGCCTGCGTCGTGACCGTCACGCAGAGCACGTAGCGCCAGTGCGTCGGCACCGAACACATTGGCGGTGTCATGACTCTGGCCTGCCACCACGACCACCGTGCCGTCGGAGCAACGGACCACCACCGACTGATGTCCTGCGGTGTGCCCCGGCGTCGGCACCACCGAGACGCCAGGGAGCACCTCTGCGTCGCCGTCAACGACTGTGTAGCGCAGGCCTGGAGCGTCAACGAGTTCGGAAAGCGTGTAGTCGACACCGTGAGCCAGTTCGAGCTCGACAGCTTGGACCACGACCGGTCGGCCGGCAAGGAGCGGGTTGCCTCCGCAGTGATCGAAGTGCAGGTGGCAGTTGACCACGACCGTCACGTCTTCGGGGCTGCTACCGGCTGCCACGAGCGCGGCGGGAAGCGGGCGCCGGTGGGGTCGATAGTGAGCATCGACCTCAGGATGACTCCCCATGCCCGTGTCGATGAGCAGCACGCCGTCCGAGTTGTCGATCAGGTAACCCAGGCACGGCTCGACGCGGCTGGCTCCGGTCTCGGTCTCCTCGGCTGGGCGGACGAAGTAGCCGAAATCCACGCGGCGAAGGGTCGACTGTCGCATCGCACAAGTCTGTCCGATCGGAGTTCCCGTGGCGACGGACCCGGCACGAACGTGTTGGACGGCCCTATCACCTATCTCCGTACCTCCGCGATGCCCCTCCTCGCCCCGACCGCCTAATACACGTGTGATCGTCAGTGCATCCCCGTGTCTTATCCACGGATGAGAGCGTGCAGGGATGACCGCGCCGCGCTCGCCGTCCTGCTCGGCCTCAACGGGCTCCGGGTGAGCGAGGCGTGTGCAACCGACATCGAGGACCTCGGGCTCGAACGTGGTCACCGGACGCTTCGGATCATGGGGAAGGGTGCCAAGCCGGCCGTGATCCCGCTCGTCCCGCGCACGGCCAGGACCATCGACCTCGCGGTCGGGGAGCGGTCGTCCGGACCCATCCTGCGTCGGTCAGACGGTCAGCGTCTCGACCGCCGGTCCGCCCATCGCTGGGTGCGCTCGATCGGTCGGCGAGCAGGGCCCGGCAATGTCCATCCGCACATGCTCCGGGCGACGTTCATCATGGCCGCCCTGGACGCTGGGGTGCCGCTGCGCGACGTCCAGCTCGCTGTCCGGCATGCCGATCCCCGCACGACGACGGTGTACGACCACCCTCGTCAGGGGCTCGACCGTCACGCTGCGTACGTCGTGGTCGCCTTCGTGGCCGGCGGCTGACAGCTGACGGCCGCTCGTTGTCGCAGCGGGGCGGTACCGTAGGCCCATGGCAGGGCCAGAGATCGTGTTCGTGGTCGACGAGGCGCCGGAAGGCGGCTATGTCGCCCGTGCTGTCGGGGAGTCGATCGTCACGGAGGCCGACGACCTCGACTCGCTCCGGGAGATGGTCCGCGACGCCGTGGTCTGCCACTTCGACGAGAACGAGCGACCGAAGGTCGTGCGCCTCCATCTCGTCCGCGACGAGCTCCTCGCCGTGTGAGGCTGCCGCGCGACCTCACCGGGCGTGAGCTCGCGGCCCTCCTTCGCCGTCACTTCGGCTACGAGGTGGTACGCCAGACGGGTAGCCACCTTCGCCTGGCCACCTCGATGGGCGGGGAGCACCGGGTCACCG
>JBOGGB010000432.1:0-2929 GCA_050743605.1 Acidimicrobiales bacterium | reverse complement strand
CTCGTGAGCGAGGTCCGCGAGGTGCTCGTGGACGCCCCCGGCCGTGGCCGTACCGTGCACGAGGCGCCCGAGATCGACGGGATCGTGCGCCTGCCCGCGTCGCTCACGGTCGGCTCGCTCGCCGACGTCGAGCTGACCGAGTCGCTCGGCACCGATCTCGTCGGGGTACCCGTCTCGTCGTGACCGACGCCGCCCCCACGAGCTACGGACCGTCCGCCCTGGCGACGCCGGCCAACGCGCTCACCGCCGCGCGGATCTGCGCCGCGCCGGTGTTCGTGGGGCTCGTCCTGAGCGAAGGGGCGAGCTGGGTCACCGTCGCGGTGGGCGTGGCGGTCGCGAGCAGCGACGGGGTCGACGGATGGCTCGCACGCCGCCACGGCGCGACGCGCTCGGGCGCCTTCCTCGACCCGCTTGCCGACAAGTTCCTGGTGCTCGGCGCGTGCTTCGCGCTCGGGGTGCAGACGCGCATGCCGTGGGCGCCCGTCGGGCTCATGGCGGCGCGCGAGGTCGGGATGAGCGCGTACCGGTCGTGGGCGGGAAGGCGCGGGGTCTCGGTACCCGCGCGGCGCCTCGCCAAGGTGAAGACGCTCGTCCAGGAGCTCGCCATCGCGACCTATCTCGTCCCGCCGCTCGCGGGGCACCGCGCGCTCCAGCTGAGCGTGACCTGGGCCGCAGCCGGGCTCACGCTCGCGAGCGGCGCGCAGTACCTATGGGACGGGCGGCGCGCGTGGAGGCCGGCGCCCCGGCCGGCGTCATGAGGGTCGAGATCGTCGCGGTCGGCACCGAGCTCCTTCTCGGTCAGATCGCGGACACGAACGGTCAGTGGCTGGGCGAGCACCTCGCCGCGGCCGGCATCGACTCGTACTTCCACCAGGTCGTCGGCGACAACCGGGCGCGCATCGTGACAGCCCTCCGCACCGCGCTCGCCCGAGGTGACGCAGTGATCGCCTGCGGAGGTCTCGGGCCGACCCAGGACGACATCACCCGCGACGCGATCGCCGAGGTGCTGCAGGTGCCGCTCGTGCGCCACGAAGAGATCGCGAGCCGCATCGAAGGGTTCTTCCAGGCACGCGGCCGCGCGATGCCCCAGAGCAACCTCCGCCAAGCCGACGTCCCGGAGGGGGCCGGCGTCATCGACCAGACGCGGGGCACCGCGCCGGGGCTGATCTGCCCGGTCGGCCGCAAGGTCGTCTACGCGGTCCCGGGCGTTCCTCACGAGATGGCCGAGATGTTCGAGCGCGCGGTGCTCCCCGATCTGCGCCGGCGCATGACCGAGGCAGGGGAAGGCGGCGGGGCGATCGTGAGCCGCGTCCTGCGCACGTGGGGATCGAGCGAGTCGGCTCTCTCCGAGGCGCTGCAGGGGAGGATCGACGCGCTGGACGCGCCCGCCCTGCCCGCAGCGCCCGCAGCGCCCGCCCGGGGGGGTGCCGTGACGATCGCGTTCCTGGCGAGCGGCATCGAGGGGATCAAGGTCCGGCTCACCGCGCGGGCAGACGACGCGGACGCGGCCGGCGCGCTGCTCGACGCCGAGGAGAAGGAGGTGCGCGCCGCGCTCGCCTCGACCCTCGGCGACGTGGTCTTCGGCCTCGACGAGGTGTCGATGGAGGGCGCGGTGGCGGCGCTCCTCGTCGAGCGCGGGATCACGCTCGGGGTGGCCGAGTCGCTCACGGGCGGGCTGATCGCCGCCCGGCTGGTGGACGTCCCCGGGGCGAGCACCTGGTTCCGTGGCGGTGTCGTGGCCTACGACGCCTCGGTCAAGCACTCGTTGCTCGGCGTCCCCGAGGGGCCCGTCGTCTCCGAGGAGTCCGCGGTCGCGATGGCCCGGGGCGCGCAGCACGCGCTCGGTGCCGCGATCGGCCTCGGGATCACGGGCGTTGCGGGTCCCGACCCCCAGGAGGGGCAGGTACCGGGGACGGTGTTCGTCGCGCTCGCCCTCCCTTCGGGCGAGACGCCGAGCCGGCAGCTCCGGCTGCCGGGGGACCGGGCGCGGGTCCGGCAGTACGCCGCGATCTCCGCACTCGATCTCCTGCGGCGCACGCTTCTCACACCTTCGGGCGGCTTCGGGGGCCCCACGTTCGGCTAGCCGTCCCGGTTCACTCAGCCTCGGGATCCTCGCTCGCAGTGCGCGGGGCGCGGGGCGCGCCGCGCGCCCGACAGTTCCGGACATGGCGCAGGCGGCGCGAACGGCGGTGGCATCGGGAGCACCGGGATGGGACCTCGAGCTCTCCGACGAGATCGTCCGGTGGTACGTGCGGCTCGGCGCGCGCGATCGGGCGTACGCCGACCGTGCGCTCGATCGGCTCGCCTCGACAGGGCGGGGATTGCAGATGCCCCGCAGCCGGGCGCTCGGGGGAGGCCTGCACGAGCTGCGCTTCACGTGCGAAGGTGTCTCGAGGCGCATCACGTACGCGTTCGGCGCCGGCAGAGAAGTGACGATGCTCACGACCTTCCGCAAGGAGCGCGGCAGGGAGCGCCACGAGATCGGTCGCGCACGTCGGGAGCTCGTGCGGGCCAAGGCGGCCGAGCGCGACGTCGAACGGAGCAGGTGATGGCGAGATTGCGCGACGTGAGGCGGTGGACGTCCCCAGAGGACCCCGAGGTGTACTCCAAGGCCTATGCCGAGGCCGAGCTCGCCGAGGACCTCGGGACCCTCGTGCACGACCTGCGCGTCGCGGCGGGACTCGGCCGGGCCGAGCTGGCCGTCCGCATGGGGGTCGGCGAGGACGAGGTGCTCCGTGCCGAGGAAGGGGACGCCTCGCTCGGCATCGCGTTCTACGACGGCGTGGCGCGCGCGGTGGCGGTGCGCCAGCCCGGGCCGCCGTCGCAGCCGGCCGCGCCGACGGGTTGGTCGCCGTCGCCGCAACCCGAGCCCTGAGGCCAGGGGACCAGACGGCAGCCCCTCCGTGACCGATCCCGACGTCTCCCCCGG
>JBOGGB010000431.1:0-7797 GCA_050743605.1 Acidimicrobiales bacterium | reverse complement strand
GAGGGGGTTGACGGTGCGATGCGGGGGAACGATCGAGAAGGTGCGCTCCTGCGGGTGCGGGTAGACGTCCGAAAGCGCCGGCTCTCGGTCGGAGCCCCGAGACGCCATCGCGTGTCGCGCCTTGCGGGCACGGGCGGCGTCGTCGCAAGCGTCCTCGCGGTCACCGGTCTGCTCATGTGGTTGGCCTGGAGCGCCAACGACCGGAGCAACGAAAGCTTGCTCGACCTGCAGACTCGTCAGGTAGCCGCAACCTTGAGCGCGGCACTGCCGTCGATCCATTCCGATCTCGATGACGTGTTGAGCGTGGTGGCCGCCACCAAATCACCGGCTGTCTTCGAGAGCTTCATAAGGAACCAGAGGGCCAGCTCGCAGAGCACCCAATTCGCCTCCGAGTCGCTGTGGGTCCGGACGGGCAGCGGCGCCAGGCTCCTCGCCAACGTGGGACAACCCTTGCAGCTCGTTCGCGACAAGCAGGCTGCCGCCTTCTTCGGCTCTCTGCACCCGAGCACGACGCTGAGCGTCACGGGAATCCTCCCCGGAGCTCCGAGGCGCTTGGGCTATGCCGACGTCCTCTCGGGCGCTGGGGACTACGTCGTCTATGCCGAGAGCCTGCTTCCTGCCAACCCCCGGTTCACGGTGCCTGCCTCCTCTCCGTTCTCCGAGCTGAGTTACGCCGTATATCTCGGCCGAGACGAGCGAGCCGCGGACCTCCTCGAAGCATCGACCGCGACGCCCATCGCAGGTCTCCACTCGGTCGCCACGATCCCGCTGGGCGACACCTTCATCACCGTCGTCGCAACTCCCCGCGGCCAGCTCGCCGGCGGGACCTCGGAGAGCCTGCCCTGGATCGTCCCTGGCATCGGGCTCTTCCTTGCGCTCGTCAGCGGGATCTTGGTCGACCACTTCGCACGGAGGCGCCGCTCGGCCGAAGACCTGAGCGAGGACCTCGGTGAGCTCTACGCCGAGCAGCGGACAATCGCCAGAACCCTGCAACGAGCCCTGCTGCCCCGACGACTCCCTGCGATCGAGCACGTCGACGTCTCCGCGCGTTACGTGGCGGGGGCAAAGGGCGCCGACGTCGGCGGCGACTGGTACGACGTGATCCCGCTGCCCGGCGCGAATCGTTTCATGTTCGTCATCGGAGACGTCTCTGGGAGAGGGATCGAGGCTGCGGCCGTCATGGCGTCACTGCGCTTCGCCAGCCGGGCCTTCGCTCTCGAGGGCCACGAACCTGCCGACCTCTTGCGTCAGCTCGGAAAGACGCTCGATTTCGCGTCTGAGGGGCTCTTCGCGACCGTCATGTGCGGTCTTGCCGACGTCTCGCGGCACGAGATCACCCTGGCGAGCGCCGGGCATCCTCCGCCCGTGCTTCGCACCGACGGTGCCGCGGCAGCGGCACGAGTGCAGGCGGCGCCCCCTATCGGCATCCTGTCGTCCAGCGCGAGCGTCGAGACTCTGACGATCCGGACTCCTCCGGGCTCCCTCCTGGTCGCATACACCGACGGACTGATCGAGCGGCGCGGAGAGGCGATCGAGACGGGTATCGCGCGGCTGGCCAAGGTGGCCGATCGGGAACCTCGAACCGCCGACGCGTTGCTCGACGAACTCTTGTCCGAGTTCAAGGCAGACGACGCGGACGACGACGTTGCCCTGGTCGCCCTGAGATGGCTGGCGTGAGCTCGTCCGAGCAGGGCTCGTCGCTGACGATCGAATGCACCCAGGAGCACTCGACGCCCGTGGTACGCCTCGTCGGCGATCTGGACATCGCCACCGTCTCCAAGGCACACGAGGCGCTGGGCGACGTGGAGGATCCCGCCGGCTCCGGAGTCGTCTTCGACCTGGGCGACGTCACCTTCATGGACAGCTCCGGCATCGGCTTCCTCCTGACGGCGCTGGGCCGATTTGGCCGCGTCCGTCTGAGGAACCCCTCTTCCCTCATCCGTGAGGTCATCCAGATGACGGGGCTCGCCGACTCACTTCCGGTCGAATGAAGTCCGAACGACGATTCGAGCCGGTACGCACAGCCGTACCGTCGGTACGGAGCTTCCTCCGCAGCGCCGTCGGGCGCCTTCCTCAGGACGTCGCGGACCGCGTCCTGCTCATTGCCTCAGAGCTCGCGACGAACGCCTTTCTGCACGCCAGGACCGAGTTTGTCGTCCGCGTGGATCTCGGTCCTTCGGTGCTCCGTATCGAGGTCACGGATCGTGGCTCCGGCGAACCTGAGGTTCAACCGCTGCAGCCACCGACAGCCATCCACGGGCGGGGCTTGCAGATCGTCGACCACCTCGCCGACCGCTGGGGGATCCAGGTCTCCGAAGCTGGACCCGACAAGCTGATCTGGGTGGAAGTGGATGTCGGCGTCGCCGCGTCGTCCACCTGTGGACCAGGGTCGTCGTTCGGCCGCCTCGGCTGAGATTCCCAGCTGACGTCAGGTTCGCTTCTGCGGGCACGCCGCTCATTCGGCCTCGCGGATGTCGCCGACGATGAGGCTACGGGGCCATAGCGCGTAGCGCGCCGAGAGATTGAGCAGCGCCGAGGCGCGGTTGCGGCCGCCGAGGAGCATGACGAGGTGGAGCGCAAGCCAGGCAAGCCACGCGAACGTCCCGGTCACCTGCAGCCCCGAGGGCAGCTGTACCAGCGCGGCGCGCCGCCCCACGGTCGCCATCATGCCCTTGTCCCTGTAGACGAACGGCTCGGTAGGCGCCCCAGCGATGAGCCTTGCGATCTGGACGCCTGCGTGACGACCCGTCTGCAGTGCCGGCTGGGCCAGCTGGGCAAGAGGCTCTGCCGCGCCGACCGCAGCGTCCCCCACGGCGAAGATCCGCTCGTGCCCTTCCACTCTGAGGTCCGCGCCGACGCGGATGCGGCCGCCGGACTCCTGCGGGAGTCCCCACGCGGTCACCGAGGGATCGACCACGACCCCGGCAGCCCATACCGTGAGGTTCGCCGGCAACGTGGAGCCATCGGCGAGGCGCACGAAGTCGGGCCCCACCTCCGAGATCCCCGTGCCCACCCGCACCTCGACCCCACGACGCTCGAGCTCCCGCGTCGCGTACGCCCGAAGGCTTCGAGCGAAGGGCGAGAGGAGGTCGGGGGCCCGTTCCACGAGGACGACACGCAATGCCGACGACCCTCCTTCGGGGAAGGTCCTGCGCAGTGCCGATCGCAGCTCGGCGAGGGCACCCGCCATCTCGACCCCGGTTGGCCCGCCCCCCACGACGACCACGGACGCAGAGCCGCGGTCGTGCTCCGCGAAGTGCTCCAGCATCCCCATGAGCGCGTCTCGCAGTCCGATCGACGTGGCGCGGGTGTACAGCGCGACCGAGTGCTCCGCTGCGCCGGGTACTCCGAAATAGTTGGCGGTCGTGCCGACGGCCACGACGAGGTAGTCGAACGGCACGGACGTTCCGTCGGCGAGCCGCACGCTGCGCGACCCCGGGTCGACGCCGACGACCTGCCCGTGGCGGTAGCGGACGCGGTGACGCTCGGCGAACCCGCGGATCGGGTATGCCACGTCGCCGGGGTTCAGCCCGCCGGTCGCCACCTGGTACAAGAGCGGTTGGAACGTGCTGTAGACGTGGCGGTCGACCACGGTGATCCGTGCAGCCGATGCATCGGGCTGCCGGACCAACGCCCGGGCCGTCGAGAGGCCGCCGAACCCTGCCCCGACGATCACCACCTCCGTCACGGTCCCCGACGGTACTCGTGGAGGTGTCTCCTACAGGACGGGCCTAGCTCGGCCGGCTGGCCGGCGCCGCCGAGTGCCGTGTCGCAGCCGGATCCCGCGAGACCACAACAGCTGAGCCAGGCTCGCGCAGAAGGTGGCGATCGCTGCCTTGGTCGCCGCGTACGGCGCGAGCGTCGGATTGGGCATCTCCGAGCTCACCGAGGAGCTGCCGATGATGGAAGAGCCCGGGCCCCTGTGCGAGAGCACTGCTTTGCAAAGATGGAACATCGCCGAGAAGTTGGCGGCGACCGTGTGGTCCCACTCGTCGTTGCTTACCTCTTCGAGGGTCTCGTGAGTCATCTGGAATGTCGCGTTGCTGACGAGAACGTCGACCTTGCCCAGCTCTGCCACCTGTCCCGTCTTGAGCACGGATTCCCTTCAGTGCTGCGGTTCCGAGACGTCTCCGGGGACGAGGGCCGCCCTTCTCCCAGGTTCGTCGACGAAGCCGACAGTCTCCTTCGCGTCGTCGTGCTCGGAGAGATGGCAGATCGCTCGATCCCCGCGACGGTCGCCTGTTCACGGCCTCGACCTGGCGACGAGCTCATCGCGGGCGGGGGGCATGGCGCGCTCGGACTGCGCGTACCTGAGCTATCTCCCGAGCTCGATCCAACCTCGAGGCGTGGCGGCCGACCCTACGGGTCGGTCGTGAGGATCGCAGGGCAGGGGCGCGCGCTCGTCGTCGAGCACCTCGTCCTCGTAGACAAGCGCGATGAGGGGAGTGCCCGTCCTGACGAACCGCAGTGCCCGGTCGTACCAGCCGCCGCCGTAGCCGAGCCGAGTTCCCGCGGTGTCCACCGCGAGCGCGGGGAGCAGCACGACGTCGGCGGTGGCGACCTCCGCGGCGCCGAGGTCGGGTCCCGAAGGTTCGAGCGGCCGTCCGGGCATCGGCTCGACCAAGTCGGCTGCCCCGGCGTACTCCGCCCAGCCCTGCGTCAGCTTTCGCTCGCGCCCGACGATCGGCAGCAGGATACGCACCCCTCGACCGACGAGGACCTCGAGCAGCCGCTGGGTGGACGGTTCGCCCTGGCGTGAGACGTAGGCGGCGACGCAGCGCGCGCGTCGGACGGCGGGCAGGTCGGCGACGACCCGCGCGAGCGCCTCACCGGCCCGGTCGATCTCCCGCTCTCCGCGCTCCGAGCGCGCAGCGAGGACTTCTTCGCGCCGCGCTCGCTTCATCGCGTCGTTCCCGATCAGCCCCTTCACGGTCGCAGTGTCGCACGGTGCCGGGGTAACCGAGAACCCGAAGGGCCACAGGGCCGATGGAGCACGCTCACGAGTCAGAGGTGGATGCGCGGAGCCTGCCGCGACCCCTCCGCTTGCGGGCCGACCTCGTGCGGGCGAAAGGGTGCCGCAACCTCTTCCATGAACCGGTCGAGCGTGTCGCGACGGCCACTTCCCGTGCCGAGGTTCCAGTCCGGCAGGATGAACTCCTCCACTCCGGCCTCTTCGTAGGCGCGCAGCACGTCCTGGAGCTCGGTCGCATCGCCTGCTGCCGTCGGGTAGGCGCGTCGGTAGGGCATGTCGTAGGCCTTGGGCGCTCCCGACAGGTCCATGAGCACCTGGGCAGAGCGGACGATCCCCGCCGGGTCGCGCCCGATCGACTCGCAGTGCCGGTCGAGCACCGCGCTCTTGGCCGCCAACACCTCGGGCAGCCCCCAGGTGTTCCATTGGTCGGCCCAGCGCGCGGCGATGCGCAGCGTCACCCGCTCGCCGCTGCCTCCGACGAGGAGTGGCAGGTGCTGCTGGACAGGCTTGGGCTCTAGGCGCGCGTCGCTCAGCGTGTAGAAGCGGCCGTCGAAGTCGCTCCTCGTGTCGTCGAGGAGGTGACGTACGACCGCGCAGGCCTCTTCCAGCCGAGCGAGCCGGCCAGGTACGTCGGAGAAGTCGATGCCGTAGGCGGCGTGCTCGTTCTCCTGCCATCCCGCCCCCATTCCGAGCACGACGCGCCCACCGCTCACGTGATCGAGCGTCGCCACCATGTTCGCGAGCACTGCCGGATGCCGGTAGGTGTTCCCCGCGACGAGCGAGCCGATGCGAAGCCGGGGAACGAGCGCCGCGAGGGCCGAGAGGATGGTGAAGCACTCGAGCATGGGGCGGTCCACGGCGGATGTGGCGGGCATGAAGTGGTCCGCGGCCCAGATGCCGTCCCAGCCGGTCCGCCCGGCATGGGCGGCGACGTCGTAGAAGTCCTCCCACGACTGGGCGGTCGTGGGCCAGACGCTGAAGCGCACGGGCCCGACGCTACCCGGCAGCCCGGTCACCGCCCTGTCTGGCTGGACAGAGCCGGATCGGTTGAGCGACACTCCGAGCCGAGCATGAGCTTGCCGATCCTCCCGTGAACCTCGTCGTGAGCAACGTGAAGGGCGGGGTGGGGAAGACCACCACCGCCGTGTACCTCGCCGCCTCCGCCGTCGAGCGCGGCTTGGACCCCGTGCTGCTCGTCGACGCCGATCGGCAGGCGTCGTCCGCCGAGTGGCTCGAGGCCCGGCCTATCGAAGGGGTCGATCTCGAGGAGGCGCCCTCGGAGCGGACGGTCGTCCGTGCGATGGAACGGCACGACGGGATCGCCGTGGTGGACACGCCACCGGGCGACGAGCGGATCACCCGGGCCGCGATCGAGCGTGCGGATGCCGTTGTGATCCCGACCCGTGCCGGTGGCGTCGAGTTCTCCAGAGTGGTCGCGACTGTCGAGATCGTCCCCCACAAGACTCCGCACGGGGTAGTGGTCTGCGCGGCACGGCTCGGCACGAACGACCTCGCCCAGACCATCGCCTGGTGGGAGGCTGAGCAGGTCCCGATCTGGGGGATCGTGCCCGAGCGCGTCGCGATCGCCAGTGGGCCCGAGGCACGGCTCAGTCGTGAGGGCGTGGAGGCGTACCAGGCGGTGCTTCGGCGCGCGCTGCGTCGTCGGCCGCGCTGACCCTCTGGCGCGGGACGCCGCCACCCATCGGTCAATCGCCGGCGAGGGCCGCCTGCGCAGCAACCGCGACCAGTGCGTCGTCGACCGGGTCCACAGTTCGAAGGTCGAGGATGGTCCTGCCGTCGTGGACGCGGGCGAGCACGGGCACCTCGGCGCGCCGGAGGGAGGCCGCGTGGTCTCCGGGAAGGGCCACCCCCGCAGAGTCGATCTCGAGGCCGGGCAGGGTCCCGCCGCCGGGGACAGAGTGGCACGGGATCACGTCACCCACGCCGAGGCCCTCGGCCCGCCCGAGGAGCTCGTCGACGCTCACCTGCGCCATTCGCCAGAAGGCGATCGCGTCCCCGTCGCGGCGCAGATAGGCAAGTGCCGTCTCCTGGAGCACCTCGAGGACGAGGCCGCCCGGCCGCAGGGCGCGGGCGAGCGGATGCCGTGCGCACGCTTGGACGAGGTCCTTCTGCCCGGCGATCACCCCGGCCTGCGGTCCGCCGAGGAGCTTGTCCCCCGAGAAGGTGACGAGGGAGGCGCCCTGCTCCAGTGCCTGGCGCGCCGCCGGCTCGCCGCGGAGCCACGGCGGCGGCCCCCCGCGGAGCCACGGAGCCGTCTCGTCGAGGAGGCCAGAGCCGATGTCGAAGACGACCGGCGGTCCGAGGGACGCGAGCTCTCGAGTGGTGACCTCTTCGGTGAACCCGACCATCTTGTAGTTCGACCGGTGGACCTTCAAGACGACCCCGACCGTGCCCTCGCGGTCGCCGACGACCTTCCGGTAGTCGGCGAGCCGCGTCCGGTTCGTCGTTCCCACCTCGGCGAGCTCTGCACCAGAGGCGGCGAGCACCTCGGGGATCCGAAAGCCGCCGCCGATCTCGACCAGCTCACCTCGGCTGACCGGGACGCGCGTGCCGGAAGCCAGAGCGCTCAGGGCGAGAAGCACGGCCGCCGCGCCGTTGTTCACTACCAGCGCGGCTTCCGCACCCGCCGCCAGGGCGAGCAGCCTGGCTGCATGGTCGCTGCGTGAGCTCCTTCGGCCGGACTCGAGGTCGAGCTCCACGTTCGCGTAGCGCGCCGGCTCCGTCCTGCGGGCGATCTCGACCGGGGCTCGGCCGAGGTTCGTATGGAGGAGCACCCCCGTCGCATTCACGACCGGACGCAAGAG
>JBOGGB010000430.1:0-3449 GCA_050743605.1 Acidimicrobiales bacterium | reverse complement strand
CCCGAGGGCCGTCGCGTACCGCGAGCGGGAGCACATCCCGCACACCCTCGGCACCGCGGTCAACGTCCAGGCGATGGTCTTCGGCAACCGCGACGACCGGTCGGGAACGGGAGTCGGCTTCACCAGGGACCCGGCGACGGGGGCGCAGGGCGTGTACGGCGACTTCCTCGTGAACGCGCAGGGAGAGGACGTGGTGGCGGGGATCCGCAACACCGAGCCGCTCTCCGCGCTGAAGCGCAAGTTCCCAGCCGTCTATCGCGAGCTCATGGATGTCTTCGAGCGGCTCGAGCACCACTACCGAGACATGTGCGACACCGAGTTCACGATCGAGCAGGGCAAGCTCTGGATGCTCCAGACCCGCGTGGGTAAGCGGACCGGCCGGGCGGCGCTGAAGATGGCCGTCGAAATGACCCGAGAACCCAAGATCCGCCTGAGCCATGCCGAAGCAGTGTCACGGATCACCGAAGACCATCTCGCGTCGGTGCTGCACCCTCAGTTCGCCGGCAAGGGTCACAAGGCGATCGCCAAGGGTCTCGCCGCCTCGCCGGGCGCCGCCGTGGGTCGTGCGTACTTCACCGCGGACGACGCCGAGGCTGCGGCCGCGCGCGGCGAGCCCGTCGTGCTGGTGCGCAACGAGACCTCCCCCGAGGACGTGCACGGGATGCTCGCGGCACAGGGCGTCTTGACCGCGCGCGGTGGCCTCGTGAGCCACGCGGCGGTAGTGGCGCGCGGCTGGGGCAAACCTGCGGTCGTGGGAGCGGAGTCCCTGCGCATCGGACGTCACGGGTTCAGCGTCGGTGAGACGAGCGTCAAGGAGGGCGACTGGATCTCCCTCGACGGGTCGACCGGGGAGTTGGTCGCCGGGAAGGTGGAGCTCACGGCCGCCTCGCCGCCGCGCGAGTTCGGAGTCGTGCTGGGCTGGGCGGACGACATCCGCAAAGGTGAGCTCGGGGTGCGCGCGAACGCCGACAACGGCGAGGACGCCGCCAACGCTCGGCGCCTCGGAGCCGAAGGCATCGGCCTGTGCCGTACGGAGCACATGTTCCTCGGCGAGGACCGGCTCCCCGTCGTGCGCAGGATGATCCTCTCTGCGGGCGAGGACGAGGAGCGTGACGCACTCGAGCAGCTGCGCGAGGTGCAGCGCGAGGACTTCGTCTCGATCCTCGAGGCGATGGACGGCCTGCCAGTCACCGTCCGCCTTCTCGACCCTCCGCTCCACGAATTCCTCCCCTCGATCGAAGAGCTCGCCATCAAAGAGGCGACGGAGGGCCTGAGCGACGAGGAGCGCAAGCTCTTCGACGCGGCGCAGTCCTGGCAGGAGGCCAACCCCATGCTCGGGACCCGGGGCGTGCGTCTCGGCGTGATCAAGCCCGGTCTGTACGCGATGCAGGTTCGCGCGCTCATGGAGGCTGCGCGCGAGCGCGCGGCAGCAGGCGGGCATCCGATCGTGGAGATCATGATCCCGCTCACCGTCACCCGTGCGGAGCTCGCGCTCGCCCGCGGCTGGGTGGAAGAGGCAGTCGCCGAGACCGGTCGCGGGAGGGGCAAGCAGAAGGCCAACGGCCGTCGGGGAACTTCCCGGAAGGGACGCGGATCGGCGAACGGCGCGGAGATCGACGTGAAGATCGGGACGATGATCGAGACCCCCCGCGCGGCGCTTCGTGCTGGGGAGATCGCCGAGGTCGCGGATTTCTTCTCCTTCGGTACCAACGACCTCACGCAGATGACGTTCGGATTCAGCCGCGACGACGTGGAGGGCAGGATGATGTCGGCGTACCTCGACAAGGGACTCCTGTCCCGGAACCCCTTCGAGACCGTGGACGTCGACGGGGTGGGAGAGCTCGTCCGCGACGCGACCACCCGCGGGCGTAACACGAAGCTCGAGCTCAAGGTGGGCGTGTGCGGCGAGCACGGCGGCGACCCTGCCTCGATCATGTTCTTCTACGACGCCGGGCTCGACTACGTGAGCTGCTCCCCGTACCGGGTCCCGGTCGCGCGCCTCGCCGCCGCGCAGGCGGTGATCGCGGCAGGCGGGCCCCAGTCCCCGACGGCAGGCAACGCCCGGAGCCGCTCCGCCGGCGGTGCCAAGTCCCCCACGAAGCGCACCTCTGCGGGGCGGCAGCAGACCCGTGGGGGAGCGAAGTCGGCGGCCTCGAAGTCCGCTGCTCGAGCGACGTCCCCCCGGGCCACCAAGGCGAGGGGGTAGAAGGTCTCAGAGCCCAGGTCGCGGCGGGCGCTCGGGGCCTCGAGCCCGGTGAAGGTCTCGCGCCGGGGCGCGAAGGCGCACGCCGGGGCGCAACCGCGCACTACGGGGACGGAAGCGGGCGTGCAGCTCGGACGCCACTGAGCCGGGCGCCGCGACAGGCCCCAGCCGCGGCCGCGCCGCCGCCGGGCGGTACCCTCCGCTGAGTGAGCATCCCCGACGAGGAGGTGGCGCAGGTACGCGCGGTCACCGACCTCGTCGCGCTCGTCTCCGAGCACACCGCGCTCCGCCAGCAGGGTCGCCGGTGGGTGGGGCTCTGCCCGTTCCACAGCGAGAAGACGGCGTCGTTCAGCGTCAACGCCCAGGAGGGCTTCTACTACTGCTTCGGCTGCTCCGCCTCGGGGGACGCGATCACGTTCGTGCGGGCGACCGAGCACCTCGACTTCGCGGAGACGGTCCGGTTCCTCGCGGACCGGGCAGGTATCGTCCTCCACGAGACCGAAGAGGGTTCCGCAGATCGCAAGCGGCGGAGCGAGCTGCTCGACGCGATGACCAAGGCGGTCGTTTGGTACCACGAACGGCTCCTGTCAGCTCCTGACGCGGGTCGGGCGCGCGACTATCTGCGCTCGCGCGGCTACGACGGCGCGATCGTGCGGCGGTTCCAGCTGGGGTGGGCCCCCGACGACTGGGACGCGCTGACCCGTGCACTTGGGCTCTCGGCACAGGTGGCGAGCGACAGCGGGTTGGGGTTCGTGAACCGCGCCGGGCGGCTGCAGGACGCCCTGCGCGCGCGGGTGCTGTTCCCGATCTTCGACCCCTCCGGACGGGCGGTCGCCATCGGCGGGCGCATCCTCCCGGGTCCGCCAGGAGTCGAGGCGACACAGGGGAGCGCGAGCCGGCGGCCGGAGCCGAAGTACAAGAACTCGCAGGAGACCCCGATCTACTCGAAGCGCCGCACCCTGTACGCACTCAATTGGGCGAAGCACGACATCATCGCTACCGGCGAGGTGGTGGTGTGCGAGGGCTACACGGACGTGATCGGATGCTTCGCCGCCGGGATCGAGCGCGCCGTCGCGACGTGCGGCACCGCGCTCGGCGAAGACCACTTCGGGCTCCTCCGCAACTTCGGCCGCCGCATCGTGCTCGCGTACGACGCCGACCAAGCGGGGCAGTCGGCGATTGCGCGCGTCTACGAGTGGGCGGGCCGCCACGACGTCGACGTCAGGGGGGCGGCGCTGCCCAGGGG
>JBOGGB010000429.1:0-3507 GCA_050743605.1 Acidimicrobiales bacterium | reverse complement strand
GCCACCCGCTGCTTCTGGCCGCCCGACAGCTGTGCCGGATGGACGTCCGCCTTCGAGTCGAGCCCGACCCGATGCAGCAGTCGTCTGCCGAGCTCCTCGGCTTCTTCGCGCGGCGCGTTGCGGACCTTACGTGGTCCAAGGGTGATGTTCTCGAGCGCCGACTTGTTCGGGTACAGGTTGAAGTACTGGAAGACGAACCCGATCTCGGCACGTTGGCGCGCGATCACCTTGGCTCGCTCTTCGACCAGCCGACCGCGAGCGTCGGTCCGGTAGCCGACGGGCCGGCCGTCCACGAGGATCTCCCCGCGATCGATCCGCTCGAGATGGTTGATGCACCGGAGGAAGGTGGTCTTTCCCGACCCCGAGGCACCGATCAGGACGACGACCTCTCCGCGTCGGACCGAGAACGAGACCCCCTTCAGCACCTCGAGGCGGCCGAAGCTCTTGTGGACGTCGGTCGCGCGCACGGCAGCGTCGGACTGCGGCGTCGTGTCCACGTCGCCCGGGCCACGAGAAGCGTCGTCGCCGAACGGAACGGCGTCCGCGCCGACGTCCGGCATGCTGTTCGATCGGGTCGATCGGGCTCTCGTCATCGCCCGTGTGTCCTCACGACCCCCTCGAGGACCCCGCGCTCCAGGATCGCCCCTGCAGCGGGCAACCCGCCCGCCGGCGCGCCAAGGACCACGGGTCTACGGCGCCCCCACGTGGACAGCCACCGCCGAGGCGGGCGCACGATTCCCCACCTGCGGTCGATCCGCCGCTCGATCTCAGATTGGATGAATCCCCACACAGTCGTGAGCGCCAGGTAGTAGAGCGCGCCCGCAGCGAAGATCTCGAACACGTGGAACGTCGTCGAACTGATCTCAGTCATGTTCAAGAACAGTGTCGAGACGCCGATCACGTACGCGAGCGCGGTGTTCTTCATCATCGCGTTGAAGTCGTTGCCGAGCGGGGGGACGACGTAGCGGATCGCCTGTGGGACGACGACGAGTCGCATCCCCTGGCCAGGGGCCATGCCCGTGGACAGCGCGGCCTCGAGCTGCCCCGGATCGACCGCGTTCAGCGAGGCGCGGATGATCTCGCTCATGTACGCCGCCTCGTTCAGCGTGAACGTAAAGATGGCGGCCTGGACGACGCTGGGAATGACGAACAGGCCGACCGAGACGTTGTTGAACGAGTAGATCCCCAACGCCGCTAGGCCGTCGTAGACCATGACGAGCTGCACGAGCAAGGGGGTTCCCCGGAAAACCCATACGTAGAGCCAGACGAAGGCGCGGAGAGGCGCGATCCTCGACCGTCGGGCGAGCGCGAGCATGAGCCCGAGGATCGTCGCCAGGAACTGCGAGACGACCGCCATGACGACGGTGGTGAGCAGCCCGTCGAGCCACGCGTTGCTCGGGTGGGCGAGCGAGTTCCAGAAGAAGGTGAAATCGAAATGGAGTCCCGAGGCCCCAAGCAAGAGCAACGCGTCCTCCCGACGCTTCGGGGGGCGCTCCGACCCGCCCCGACGTCAGGAATCTAATTGACGTCCTTCACCGGATGTCCGAGCTTCTCGGCGGCCAGGTCGAACGCCTGGAAGATCTTCTTGTACTCGCCGCTATGGAACACCTTCACGAACGCCTGGGTGATCGCGGCCTCGAGCTTCGACGTACCCTTGTTCACCGCGATGCCGCACAGGATCTTGCCGTACGCCGCGCCGGCAAGCCCGTAGGTTCCCGGGCTCTGCTTCATGTAGTAGGCAGCATTCGCCGTGGGCGTGGCCATCGCCTCGTCGCGACCGAGCGCGACCTGCTGGAGCGCGGTGATGGGAGTGGGAAAGTCGGTCACCGCGATCGCCTTCTTACCCGCCCGGACGCACGCCTTGCTCGTCTTCGTGACGTACTCCGCTGCCGTCGTGGACACCTGGGTCGCGACTGAGAGGCCGCAGAGGCTGCTGTTCATCCCCGTGACGTGGTCGGGGTCACCTGCCTTCACGACGACCGACTCGCTCGCCCACATGTACGGCACGAAGTTGACCTGGCCCTCACGTGTCTTCTTGATGTAGAGGTCGGACATGACGGCGTCACAGTGGTGCGCCTGGAGCGCCGGGATGATCCCGGAGAACCCCACGTTCAGCCATACCGCCTTCAGCCCCATCTCGTGCGCGATCGCGGTTCCGAGCTCGACGTCGGTCCCGGTCGGGACGTGGCTCTTCGTGTAGTACTCGACCGGCGGTGTGGCGATTGTCGAGCAGAACTGGAGCTCGCCTGCCTGAACGATTGTCGGCGGGGAAAGCCTCTGCTGGCCGTGCTGGCTGTGCGCCGACGCCCCCGCGGGTCCCGTCAGCGCGATCAACGCGGCAGCGGTCGCGACGGAGAGCGCTGCCACGAGGGGGAACCTCCCAGGTAACCATCCCCTCCTGCGGCCGCGCTCTCCCTGCTCGTGAGATCGTTGGAACATCGGCCGGCGCCTGGACTGGATGCGATGAATGGGGCCCCCCTTCATGCCTGCCAAATCGTATTTGCACCATACAGATCGGTCGTCCGGACGTCAATAGGGGCACAGAGCCCGAAGGGTCGACGATCGGCCGAGCCAAGGAGTCGCCCTTCCGAACTTCTCAGCCTCCCTCTCTGCACGGATCGCCTGCTCGACTCCCGCACCCTCAGGATCACCGGAACGGTCCGCTGCCCCGGCGGCTCCTCCCCGTCCAGCCGACGCCACAGGAGCTCCGCGGCGGCAACGGCCTGCTGCTCCGGCTGGAGGTCGACCGCCGTAAGGGGTGGCGTCGACGAGCGTGCGTGGTTCCCGTCGACCGCGACGGCCACCAAAATGTCGTCGGGCACCGACAACCCTGCATCGGCGAGCGCTCGCATCGTGCCGGAGACGAACCGCTCTGCACCGATCACGACGGCGTCGGGCGTCGGGCGTGACCCCAGCATCGAGCGCACCTCGCGCCGGGCGCTCTCGAAGGCTGTGTGCATCGACGCGGACCGTGTCACGGCGTCACGTCCATGCCGGAGCGACCAGGTCCGGTACGCCTCGCGCTCCTCCTTGGGCCACGTGCCCATGGCTTCCGGCACCAAGAACGCGATCCGCTCGGCTCCCTCCGCCGCAAGATGCTCCAGCAGCGTTTCGATCTCGTCGCTGGTGTCGGACGCCACGCACCACGGGTCGTCGGGATAGATCGGGTTCCTCTCGATCGTCACGGTCGGGATGTCGAGACGCCGGAGCGCCGCCAGCCGCGTGTCGTCGTCGCTCGGTTCCACGACGATCGCACCATCGATCGGCAGTGGAACGAGCTTCTCGCTCGAGCCCACGGGCGGGATCAGCATGACGACGTCGCCGCGGGTGAAGAACGCCTTGGCCATTGCGCTCGCAAGACGCATGTAGTAATCGAGCGTCAAGGCGTCGTAGGAGGCCGCATCCTGCTCGATGGGGAGCCACAGCGCCTGGACGCCGTAGCGGCCGGACCGCAGGCCCCGGGCGATCCGATTAAAGACCTTTCGGTAATACAATGACACTTCGGTC
>JBOGGB010000428.1:0-5357 GCA_050743605.1 Acidimicrobiales bacterium | reverse complement strand
GTCGCCTTCGCCCGGGCCTCGCAGATCCTCACCGCAGCCAGGATCGCGAGCTCGTAACCGAGGCCTCCCATCCCGGCGACGAGCCCGTCCGCGACTGGCGCGACCATCGAGGTGTGCCGGAAGGGCTCCCGGGCGGCGGGGTTCGAAAGGTGGAGCTCGACCACCACTCCTTCGAACGCGGAGAGCGCGTCGTGGAGCGACCAGCTGGTGTGGGTGAGCGCCCCGGCGTTCACCACGATCGCGTCGGCGCGCCCGCGCGCCCGGTGCACCGCGTCGACGAGCGCGCCCTCGCTGTTGGTCTGGAAGTGGTCGAGAGTCCAGCCGCAGGTCTCGGCCGCGGCCGCCGCGCGCCTGACGTGGTCGCTGAGCGCGTCGACGCCGTACACCTCGGGCTCGCGGGAGCCGAGCAGGTCCAGGTTCGGGCCCGACAGCAGCGTCACGTGCACGTGAGCTCCTCGAGGTCCTCCAGCGCCAAGAGCGCGTCCTCGGGTGCCACGCCATGCACGAGCTCGATGCCTTGGGGCCCGTCCAGGACGAAGGCAAGATCGTGCGTCGCCTTCTTGTCCCGCGCCATGTACGAGAGCACCTCCCTGCGGTCGTTGCCGCGGTCGGCCCTGCTCCCCGACGTGCCGTCGGCCCCCGCCAGCCCCTCGGGGAGCCGGTACGACAACCCGAAGCGCTCGACCACCTCGCGATGGCGCACGACCTCGCTCTCGGCGATGCGACCGAGGCGGCGCGCGAGCAGGGCGGCGTAGACCAGGCCGACCGCCACCGCCTCGCCGTGTCGGAGATCGGCGCCCCGGTCCAACGCGACCGCCTCGAGCGCGTGGGCGAGCGTGTGCCCGTAGTTGAGGACCGCTCGCTGTCCGGACTCACGCTCGTCGGCCCCGACCACTATCGCCTTTCGGGCGACACAACGAGCGACCTGGGCACTGAGCTCGAGGTCGGGAAGGTCGGGTTCGCCGAGGAACGTGTACTTCGCCATCTCTCCGCGCCCCGACGCCCACTCCCGTACCGGCATGCTCTCCAAGTGGGCAGAGTCGCAGAGGACCCCGACCGGCTGGAAGAAGGCACCCACGAGGTTCTTCCCCTCGGGGAGATCGACCCCGGTCTTCCCTCCGATGGCCGCGTCCACCTGGCAGAGCAGGGACGTGGCGACCGCGCAGTACGCCGTGCCGCGGTGGTAGCTCGCCGCTGCGAACCCCGCCAGATCGGTCACGACGCCGCCACCGACTGCGACCACCACGTCGCTTCGCGCGAGCCCTGCGCGGGCGAAGGCCCGGCAGAGCGACTCCACGCTGGCCATGGTCTTCGCGCGCTCGCCCGCCTCCAGCGCGTGGACGCCGAAGGGGATGCCGGGATCGAGCGCCGCGAACCACGGCGCCGCGGCGACGTTCTCGTCGGTGACGAGCGCCGCCTGGCGCGCACGGGGCACGCGCCGCGCGAGCATTGCGGCGAGCTCACCCGACGCGCCCTCGCCCACCACGACGTCGTACCCGCGTTCTCCGAGGTCCACGGGCACGGTGACGAGGTTGGGCTCGCTCACGAGTACCCCCAGGCCGAGAGATGCCGCTGCAGCTCGTCGGCGACCTCCGTGGGCTTCAGATCGTCTACGTCCACGACCACGTCTGCGACCTCCTCGTACAGCAAGCGCCGGTCGCGGTCGAGGCGGGCAAGCGTGCCCGCGGGATCGTGCGCGAGCAGGGGCCGATGGTCCTCGCTGCCTGCACGGTCGTCCGCGGCCCGCGCCGAATCTGCGAGCACGCGTCCGAGCAGGGTCTCGGGCCGCGCGCGCAGCCATACCACCGTCCCCGCGCCGCGCAGGAGCGCCCGGTTGGCGGGGTCGAGCACCGCGCCGCCCGCGACCGAGACGACGGCCGGCTCCCCATCCGACAGCGCCGCCGCGAGCGCCGTGCTCTCGGCCGGGCGGAACGCCTGCTCGCCGCCGGACTCGAAGAGCTCCTTCACGCTCCGTCCGGTCAAGGCCTCCACCTCGGTGTCCGAGTCGACGTAGCGCCAGCCGAGCCGGTGCGCGACCAGCTCTCCCACGGTCGTCTTCCCTGCTCCCATCATCCCCACGAGGAGCAGGCGGCGCGGCGCGGCCGCGGGGGTCTTCGCCGGGGCGGTCGCCTCGGTCGTCACGCGCGCTCGGGCGGTGACAGCGTCTCGCCCAGCGCCCCGAGGTACCCGTCCCGGTTGCGCACGACCTCTGCGACCGAGTCCCCGCCGAACTTCCGCAGCGCCTCGTCTGCGAGCACGAGCGCCACCATGGTCTCTGCGACGACGCCCATCGCGGGCACCGACGTGACGTCCGTGCGCTCCTTGAAGCTCACGGCCGGCTCTTTCGTGGCGACGTCCACCGTCTCGATGACGGGCCGGCTCAGCGTCGCCAGGGGCTTCATCGCCGCACGCGCGACCAGCACCCCCCCGATCGACATGCCACCCTCGATCCCGCCCGCACGTGCCGTGGCGCGCACGTAGCCTCCCGAGGCGAGCGATTCGGGGTCGACCCGGATCGCGTCGTGCGCCAAGGATCCCCGGAGCGCGGCGACCTCCCACCCGTCGCCGATCTCGACAGCCTTCACGGCGGGGATGCTCATGAGCGCGTGCGCGAGGAGGCCGTCGAGCCGGCGGTCCCACTGCACGTGGCTGCCGAGCCCAACCGGCACGCCGTAGGCGAGCACCTCGGCGACCCCTCCCAGGGAGTCGCCTTCCTTCGCCGCGGCCTTGACGGCAGCGACCATCCGGTCCTCGGCCTCTGGGTCCGCCGTGCGGACGGGCGAGGCGTCGATCCGCGCCTCGTCCTCGGGCCGGGGCCTCGCGCCCTCCTTCGCGCGCTCTTGGCCGAGCTGGACGACGTGACTGACCACGTGCATCCCAAGACGTGCGAGCAGGAGCTTGGCGAGCGTGCCGGCCGCGACGCGGGCGGCCGTCTCGCGTGCCGACGCACGCTCGAGCACGTCGCGCGCGTCGTCGAAGCCGTACTTCTGCATCCCCGCGAGGTCTGCGTGGCCCGGGCGGGGCTGGGTGAGCACCGCGGAGGGCGTGCCGGGGGCCGGCGACATCTCCTCGGTCCACTTCCGCTCCCACTCGGAGTTCGCGATCTCGATCGCGACCGGCGACCCGAGGGTCCTCCCGTGGCGAACTCCGCCGAGGACGGTCACCTCGTCCGCCTCGAAGCGCATCCTGGGTCCCCTGCCGTACCCGAGGCGACGGCGCTGGAGCTCCGCGGAGAGGTCGTCGACGGTCACCCGCAGCCCGGCGGGCATCCCTTCGACCACGACGACGAGCGCCTTGCCGTGGGACTCGCCGGCCGTCAGGTAACGCAGCATCGCCCCACGCTACCGAGCGCCAGGTCCCTAGGTCGGCGACCCGACTGCGAGCCACCCGGGAAGCGGCGGCTCAGGCGCTTCCCGCGCTCGACGTCTCGGGGCTCATCGGAGGTGGAGCCAGAGTCCGCCCAGCCAGGTTCCCCACAGGACCCCGAACATCGTGCCGATCGCCAGCGCGGGGGCGAACGGGAAGCGCCTGTGGCCGCGGGCGACGAGCACGGCGACACCGAAGAGCGCCCCGGCGACGAACGCCGCGAGGAAGCCGAGGTACAGCGCGGCGAGCCCGAGCCAGCCGAGCGCCCCGCCGCAAAGCCCGGCGAGCCTCACGTCCCCGAAGCCCATGGCCCGCGGCGAGACCCACCACAACGCGCCGAAGACGCCGAACGCGATCGCACCCCCCGCGAGGGCGTCGAGCATCGGGCGCCAAGCGCCGTCCGCCGCCGATGCGGCCAGCAGCGCCGCCCCCACCACGAAGGCGGCGCCGTACACGACGCGCCGAGGGACGAGGCCCGTCTTCAGGTCGGTGATCGAGACCACGACGAGCGCCCAGGCGAGCACGCAGTAGGCGGCGAGCTGCGGGACGGCGCCCAGCCTCACGGCGGCGAGCGCGCAGACCGCGGCGGTGACGAGCGAGGCGGCGGTGCCCTCCGCCAGGGAGGCTGCGCTCGAGCGCACCACGACACCGGTCGCCGTCGGGGTCGCCGACACCGTCATGGCCTCAGGACGCCGCGCGGGGAGCGCGAGGCCGCCGGCCACGAGGCCGCCCGCACCGACGATCGGCTCGGCGGCGAGCGCGACCGGTCGCCGCAGGCGGCACGCGAGAAGGTCGAGAAACGGGCCGGCCGCTCCCCCGCCCACTCCGCAGACGGCCACCACCCCCCAGGCCGTCATCGCTCGATCAGTAGTACGGGTTCGCGCCGCCCGAGTGGTCGGTCACGTCGATCACCCGGCTGAGCTCCCGCACCTCCTCGCGGAGCGACGCCTCGATTCCCTGCGTCAGCGTCATGCGCGACATCGCGCAGCCCTGGCAACCTCCCGAGAGCCGCAGGTACGCGATGCCGCCGCTCTCGTCCATCGCCACGAGATCGGCCCTGCCGCCGTGCGCGGCGATCGACGGGTTGACCGCCTGGTCGAGCACCGCGGCCACGCGGCTGCCGAGCGGCCCGCCGATGCCGGCGGCCATCACCTCTGCCGGGACTCCGAGCTCCTCGGGCTCTGGCGAGTTCGGGTTCACCAAGACGAGGCCACCCTCCCCCTCCGCGTTCCATTCGAGGCGCGCTCCGCGGAGCCGGTCGACGCTCGAGGTCGGGACCACGACGGAGATCTCCCCGTCCGCGAACGCCGCGTCCTCGGGTGCCGCGTCCGACGCCGCCTGGAAGTAGAGGTCGTAGACGAACTGCGCCTGCTGCACGCCGCGCACCTCGAGCCACAGCGCGAGCCGGTCGGGATCCGGCTCCTGAGCGAGAGCCTCGCGCACGATCTCCCGCGCCTCGGGTGACAGCGTCACGACTGCAAGGTCCTCTGCGATCCGTGCCATTGCGCCATTGTACGAGGTAGGGTCCGGCGTCATGGCCACCCGTGCCGCCCAGGTTCCCGTCCACGAGTGGGTCAGCTTCGAGGACCCCGAAGAGGACCGGACCTGGGTCTTCGATGTGACCTTCCTCATGAGCCGCTGGACCTGCATCTACGGACGGGGCTGCCAGGGCGTGCTCACGGAGCCAGCTCCCGAGCTGGTGCACGGCTGCTGCTCCTACGGCGCCCACTTCGTCGACGACGCCGACGTCCGCCGGGTCGAGCGGGCGGCGGCGAAGCTGACCGACGAGCAATGGCAGTTCCGTAGCCGGGCGTCGAAGAAGGGGATCACCCGCACCGCCAAAGGCGGCGACACCGTCACCAGGCTCGTCGACGGCGCGTGCATCTTCCTCAATCGTCCCGGTTTCGCAGCCGGGCCGGGCTGCGCACTGCACCAGGCTGCCCTCGCCCGGGGACGACGACCACTCGACCTGAAGCCCGAGGTGTGCTGGC
>JBOGGB010000427.1:0-1548 GCA_050743605.1 Acidimicrobiales bacterium | reverse complement strand
CGGGGGCCCCGGCTCGAAGGTGAAGAGGGCGTACGCGCTCGCCACTCCGTAGGCCTCCGCCGGGGGGAGGTCGAGGCGGGTGCAGAGATAGCCGAGGCCGGCGGAGGTGATCGAGCCCGCCCGCTCCTGCAGCGCGTGGAGCGCCGGGAGGAGGAGGTTCCGCCGGCTGCGGGCGAGCGACAGCCCGCCGACGGCGACGTGGCCGTCGAGGGCCGTGCGCGCGCCGCCGAACCAGCCAGATTCGGGCGGCCCGAGGACCGAGTCGACCGCGAGCCGCTCGACGGCGGTCGGATCAGCCTCGGTCGTGCGCAGGTCCATCAGCCCACCTCGGCCGCGACCGGCTCGGGCACCGCCCCGACGTTCTCGGGAAGCCGGTCGATCCGTATGGCGGTGGCCTTGAACTCCGCCGTGCCGGACTTGGGATCCCAGGTGTCGAGCGTGAGCACGTTCGTGTCCGCTTGGTCGGGGAAGTGCGGGGTCATGAAGGCGAGGCCCGGGCGCAGCGAGCGGTCGAGGTGGACCGGCACCGTGATGGAGCCCCGCCGCGAGCTCACCTGGACGACCTCGCCCTCGGCGACTCCGAGCGACACCATGTCCTCGGGAGAGAGGTCGAGCGTCTCGGGCCGCCGCAGCGGGGACGCGTACCCGCCGCTCTGGACGCCGGTGTTGAACGAGTCGAGCCGGCGCCCGGTGGTGAGCCGCACCGGGAACTCCTCGCTCAGCTCGTCGAGGGGCGGCTCGAAGGAGACCGGGTTGAAGGGGGCGGCGACGCCGCGTGCCGCCGGGTCCTCCGCCCAGAGCCGCCCGTGGAGGAAGGGGGTGCCCGGATGGTCCTCGGAGGGGCAGGGCCACTGGATGCCGCCGAGTGCCTCGAGCCGGTCGTAGCGCATCCCGGCGTGCATGGGGGAGAGGCTGCGGCACTCGTCCCACACCTCTTCGGCGCTCGGAGCTCCCCAGTCGTGGCCGAGCCTGCGGGCCAGCTCGCAGACGATCTCGATGTCGTCGCGGGCGTCACCGGGCGGCCGGAGCGCGGGGCGGAGCCGCTGGACCCGCCGCTCGCTGGAGGTGACGGTGCCCTCCGACTCGAAGGCGGCGGCGGCGGCGGGCAGCACCACGTCTGCGAGCTGTGCGGTCTTGGTCAGGAAGATGTCCTGGACGACCAGGTGGTCGAGGCCCTCGAGCAGCCGGACCGTCCGGTGGTTGTCGGCTTCTGATTGCGCGGGGTTCTCGCCGAGGACGTAGGCGGCCCGCAGGTCGCCCCGCTCCATCGCCTCGAACATCTGGGAGAGGTGCCAGCCGTACGTCGCAGGGAGGGGGACGCCCCAGCGCGACTCGAAGCGGGCGCGCACCGCCTCGTCCTTCACGTCTTGGAAGCCGGGGAACTTGTTGGGCAGGGCACCCATGTCCCCGCCGCCCTGGACGTTGTTCTGGCCCCGCAGCGGGACCAGCCCCGAGCCGAAGCGGCCGACGTGGCCCGTCAGGAGCGCGAGGTTGCACAGCGCGAGGACGTTGTCGGTGGCGGTGTGGTGCTCGGTGATGCCGAGCGTC
>JBOGGB010000426.1:0-5159 GCA_050743605.1 Acidimicrobiales bacterium | reverse complement strand
ACCTCGTACGCGGGCGACGTGCTCGCGGTCGTCGTCGCCGAGAGCCGGCTCACCGCCAGGGCGGCCTCGTCCCTCGTCGAGGTGGGCTACCACGACCTGGGCCCGCTGACGGACCCGCTGGCGGCGATCGCCTCGCCGGAGGTGGCGGTCTGGGGCACCGACTCGAACGTGCTGTCGCACTCGGCGTACGCCCGCGGCGACGTCGACGCAGCGCTCGCGGCGAGCGCCCACGTGGTCCACGAGGTGTTTCGCACCCAGCGGATCGAGCACGCCTACCTCGAGCCCGAGTCGACCCTCGCCGTTCCACGCGAAGACGGCGGCGTGCACGTGTACTCGGGCGGCCAGGGGGTCTGGGACGACCGCGACCAGATCGCGTCGGTGCTCGGCGTCGGGCCCGACGTCGTGAGCGTGGAGCTCGTCTCGAACGGCGGTGCGTTCGGCGGCAAGGAGGACATGTCGAACCAGGCGCAGACGGCGTTGGCGGCATGGCTGCTCCGCCGCCCGGTGAAGTGCACGCTGACGCGCGAGGAGAGTTTCGTGGTGCACCCGAAGCGCCACCCGGTCCAGATGGAGTACTGGGCGGGGTGCGACGCCGAAGGCCGACTCACCGGGCTCCGGGCGCGCATGGTGGGCGACTCCGGGGCGTACGCGAGCGTCGGCATGAAGGTGCTCGAGCGCGCGGCCGGCCACGCGAGCGGGCCGTACCGGCTCGAGGCGATCGACGTCGAGTCGATCGCGGTGCGCACCAACAATTTGGTGTGCGGCGCCTTCCGCGGCTTCGGCGCGAACCAGGCGCAGTTCGCGATGGAAGGGGTGATGGACCGCCTCGCGGAGAAGGTCGGAGTCAGCGGGTGGGAGATGCGCAAGCGCAACGTCGTCCGCCCCGGGGACGTCTGGGGCCCGGGCCAGGTGATGGACGAGGGATGCGAGGGCGCGATGCGCTGCCTCGACGCCCTGGCAGCGCGCTACGAGGCCGCCCGGCAGGAGGGCAAGGCCGTGGGGCTCGGCCTCAGCCTGAAGAACAGCGGTCTGGGCAACGGGTTCTGCGAGGTCACCCGGGCGGTCGTGCGCTTCTGCGAGGACGGCGTCGTCGAGGTGCGGCACGGCTGGACCGAGATGGGCCAGGGAGTGCACACCGTGGCGCTCCAGGTCGCTGTCGAAGAGCTCGGCGTGGACCCCGAGCGCGTCAAGGTGCTGGTCGACACCTCGCGGGAGCTCGGCGAGGGCCAGACCACCGGCAGCAGGGGAACGCTCATGGGCGCAGGGGCGGTGGCCGACGCGTGCCGCTCGGCGCTCGCCGGGGGCTGCGCTCCTGAAGTCGACTACGTCGGCGAGTACCGGGTCGACTGGACCCAGCACCTCGGCGAGGTGGAGCACCCCACGATCCACTCGGCGTGCGGCTACGCCGCGCAGCTCATGGTCGTGGACAAGGAGACGCTCTCGGTCGAGCGCGTGGTCGCCGCGCACGACGTGGGCCGGGCGGTGAACCCGATGCTCTGCGAAGGCCAGGTCGAGGGCTCGGTCCATATGGGGCTCGGCTACGCGCTGACCGAGGACTTCCCCACGGACGAGCGCGGCTTCCCCGCCAAGTCGACGCTCCGCTCCCTCGGGATCCTGCGGGCGAAGGACGTGCCGCCGATCGAGGTCGTGCTCGTCGAGGTGCCCCAGCCGCGCTCCCCCTACGGCATCAAGGGCGTCGGAGAGATCGGGCTCGTCCCGACTGCAGGGGCGGTCGCCGCCGCGCTGCACGACGCAGACGGCGTCTGGCGCTCGACGCTGCCGATGCGCGCGGGTAGGGCGGCCGGGGCTGGCGGCGAGGCCGAGGCTGGCGAGTGAGCTGGCGAAGGGCGAGCGTCGTGTCCGGCAACCCATGAGGACCGCCCTCTACCTCCAGGACGCCCACTCCATCCGCGACGGCATGGACTACGCCGCCTACGCGGAGTCGCGCGCCTTCGATGCGGTCTGGCAGGCGGAGAGCCGGCTCGTCCGGGAGGCGACGGTGCCGCTCGCCGCCTATGCGGCGGTGACCGAGCGCATCAAGGTGGGCTCCGGCGTCTCGGACTGCTGGTCGCGCAACCCTGCCCGTCTTGCCGCGACCTTCTCGACCCTCGACGACCTCGCCCCCGGACGGGTGCTGCTCGGCCTCGGTGCCTGGTGGGACCCTCTCGCCTCCAAGGTGGGGATCACCCGGACGCACCCCCTCACCGTGATGCGCGAGGTGGTGACCGTCGTGCGCGCGCTGCTCGCCAACGAGACCGTGACCTTCCACGGCCAGTGGGTCGACCTCACAGGTGTGGAGCTCGACTACGTCTATCAGGAGCGCCGACCGAAGGACGTGCCGATCTACATCGGCGCGACGGGTGACAGGATGCTCGAGCTCGCCGGCGAGATCGCAGACGGCGTCGTCCTGAACTACCTCGTCTCCCCCGGCTACAACGAGCGCGCGCTCGAGCGCCTGGCCGCCGGGCTCGCACGTGCTGGCCGGCGCCTCGAAGATCTCGACCGCCCCCAGCTCGTGGTGTGCTCGGTGCACGAGGACGAGCAGACCGCGCTCGACATGGCGCGGCTCATGGTGACCCAGTACCTCGGGCAGCAGCCGCACATCATGGCGGCCTCCGGAGTCCCCCAATCGCTCCTCGACGCAGTCGGCGAGGTGCTCACCTGGCCCGCGACCCACGCGCAGGTCGAGGCGGCCTCGAAGCTCGTGCCCGACGAGGTGGTCCGCATGCTCACTGCGTCGGGCACGCCCGCACAGGCCCGCGCGCGCGTGGCCGACTACGTCGCGCACGGGTGCACCTGCCCGATCCTCTACCCGCTCGGCGACGTCCGCCAGATGATCGACGCGTTCAGCGGGTGGACACCGTGAGCTCCGGCTCCGGATCGGGTCCCGCTTCCGGTCCCGGCTTCCGGGCGGTGCTGAACCCGCTCGCCGGGACCGCCCCCTCGAGCGGCGGCGCGGCCGGGACCGGCGACGCCGCAGCGACCGGCGACGCTGCAACGGTCCTTGCCTTCCACCGCAGGCTCCCCGGCTACGAACCGACGCCGCTGCTCTCGCTGCCCGGGCTCGCCTCGCGGCTCGGCGTCCGCGAGCTCTTGGTCAAGGTCGAGGGGAGCCGCTTCGGGCTCCCCGCCTTCAAGCTGCTCGGAGCCTCGTGGGCGACCTACAGAGCGGTGAGCGGGCGGCTCGCGGAGCAGACGGGGTCCAGCGCCTCCCAGGGGCTCGGCGAGTGGGCAGACATAGAGGAGCTCGCACACCTGCTCAAGCCGCTCCTCCCCTTCCGCCTCGCCGCGGCGACCGACGGCAACCACGGCCGGGCCGTCGCCCGCATGGCACGCTGGCTCGGCTTCGACGCCAGGGTCTTCGTGCCCGGTGGCACGACGGACACACGCGTCGCCGCAATCGAGTCCGAGGGCGCCGAGGTGGCGGTCGTCGACGGGAGCTACGACGAAGCGGTGGAGCGCGCCAGTGGTGAGGCGGGCCCGAGGTGTCTCGTCGTCAACGACACGAGCGGACCCGGCTACGTCGACGTCCCGCGCTGGGTCGCCGAGGGGTACGGCACCATGTTCGTGGAGGTCGACGACGCGCTCGCACGGGCCGGCCACGGGGCACCCGATGTGGTCGTGGTGCCGATCGGCGTCGGGGCGCTCGCGGCCGCCACCGTCTCGCGCTTCGCGAACGGCGGGGACTGCGGGGACGGACAGCACCCCGTGCACGTGATCGGGGTCGAGCCGACCGGCGCCGCGTGCGTGACGGCGTCCGCGCTCGCCGGGCGGATCGTAACGGTCGCTCGGCCGCGCTCGATCATGGCGGGCCTGAACTGCGACACGCCTTCCTCGGTGGCGTGGCCGCTCGTATCGAGAGGGGTCTCGGCGTTCGTCACCATCGACGACGACTGGGCGCGCGAGGCGGTCCGCGCGTTGGCAGCCTGCGGGGTCCAGGCCGGCGAGACCGGTGGCGCCGCACTCGGGGGGCTCATGGCGCTCCAGCGCGAAGGACGCGAGACCCCGGTCGCCGGGCTCGTGGGCGAGGGCACGTCGGTGCTCGTTCTCGTGACCGAGGGCCCGACCGACCTCGTCGCGTGGCGTCAGATCCTCGGTGCCGAGCTAGTCGCCTGACGGCTCACCCGAACGTGAAGTCGTAGGCCCTCACTCCGGCAGAGGCACGGACGAGGAGCGTTCCGCCCCTCGTCGAGCTGCCCTGGTACAGCGTGTAGAGCCGGGGAATCCCTCGAACTTCGAGGGTGCGGAGCGGGTGGCCGTCGAGGGAAACGGCGAGCGTGCCGGAACCGCCGAGGACGAGGTACACGTCCTTCGCGAAGAACCCCAGCTCCAGCTCGGCGTTGCTTCCGGCGGTGGCCTCGTCGGCACGCTCGGTCCACGTGCCCGAGAGCCCGAACCCTCCCAGCGGGAGCGCGGCGGGGAAGTGGTACGTGGCCGGCGTGTTCTGTGCGACGTCGGGGCTCGGCAGGAGGTACTGGATCCGGTCGTAACCGAGATAGGTCTCCGGGCTGAGCTCGCCGGTCGGCGTCCGGTTCGCCACCTCCGTCGGGGCCGGGAGCGCGATCCCGGGATGCGCAGCGCGGAGCAAGGTCCGGATGAGCCGTTCGGTTCCGGCATAGTCGCCTTCCCCGAAGTGGACGTGCCGGACGATGCCGTTCGCGTCGATGAGGTAGTCGGCAGGCCAGTACTCGTTGTCGTAGGCGTCCCACGTCTTGTAGTCGTCGTCGATGGCGACGGGGTAGTGGACACCGAGGGCCGCGGCCTGGGACTTGACGTTCGAGACAACGTGCTCGAAGGCGAACTCGGGGGTGTGCACGCCGACGACGACGAGCCCCTCGTACCTGTAGCGCTGGTACCACGCCTCGACATGTGGCAGGGTCCGCTGGCAGTTGATGCACGAGTAGGTCCAGAAGTCGACGAGGACGACCTTGCCCCTGAGGCTCGACAGCGACAGCGGTTTGTCGCCGGGCGTGCTCGGGTGCTCGGACCACGATGGCCGGCGAATCCCGCATAGGCCCGAAGGTAGGTCTCCTGGACGATGTCCTCTGCCCTGTGGTGGTCCTGACCGGCGCTGCGCGCCACCCGGTAGAGAAGGTCGAGATGCGGGAGGGTCGCCTCCAAGAACGCCTGCTCTGCCTCGTCCATGCCCTCTCCGACCG
>JBOGGB010000425.1:0-11286 GCA_050743605.1 Acidimicrobiales bacterium | reverse complement strand
CGTCAAGACGACGCCCGGGCGACCGACGCTCGACAGCCGCCCGGAGCGCGCGCGCCGGGCGATCCTCTCCGCCGACCGGCACCTCGCGGCGTTCGATCTCGAGCACACGCTCCTCGCGGCCAATGTCGTGGACAGCTACGCGTGGCTGGCCTCGCGCCACCTGCCCGCGGCACGTCGGCCGAAGCTCGTGGCTGAGCTCCTCGCCCAGGGGCCCTCCCTCCTCGCGCTTGACCGGAGAGATCGCGGGGACTTCCTGCGGCTCTTCTACCGCCGTTACGAAGGGGCGCCGGTGGCCCAGGTGGAGGAGGACGCGTGGGAGCTGTTCCACCACCATCTCTTGCCCCGCACGTTCCCGGCAGGCATCTCGCGAGTACGCGAGCACCGGAGGCTCGGCCACCGCACCCTGCTCGTCACCGGGGCGCTCGACTTCGTGATCGCGCCGCTACGCCCGCTGTTCGACGACATCGTCTGCGCACGCATGGGACAGTCGGACGGTCGCTTCACCGGCCGCCTCGACGAGCTGCCCCCAATCGGCGAGGCCCGCGGGCAGCTCCTCGCCGACTATGCCGATGCACACGGAATCGACCTCGCGGAGTCGGTCGCCTATGCGGATTCTGCGAGCGACCTCGCCATGCTCGAGTCGGTGGGGTTCCCCGTCGCCGTCAACCCTGAGACGCGTCTTGCCGCGATCGCCAGACGGCGGGGTTGGCACGTAGAGCACTGGACGCGGGCGACGGGCGGAGCGGCGAACCCTCTGCCGCTGGGACCCGTCGACGTCCCCATGCCCTCGAGGAGCCGGGGACGATCGTGAAGTCGCTCGTCTTCGAACGGAACCTCCCGCGGTTCGCGGCGTCAAGGCTCGCGTCGGCGTTCGGGTCGGGCCGAGGAGCGGCCTTTGGGCCGTTGCGGCTCCTCGAAACGGAGCCTCCTGCTCTCCCCGGGCCCGGCTGGTCGCGGGTCACTCCGCTCCTGTCAGGGATCTGCGGGTCTGATCTCGCGACGCTCGACGGCAGGAGCTCGCGCTACTTCGAGCACGTCGTGAGCTTCCCGTTCGTTCCGGGACACGAGGTGGTGGGAGTGCTCGAGTCCGGCGAACGTGTGGTGCTCGAGCCCGTGCTCGGGTGCGCCGCCCGGGGACTCGACCCTCCGTGCCCGGCCTGTGCGCGGGGGTGCCTCGGCGACTGCGAGCGGATCGTCTTCGGCCATTTGAAGCCTGGCCTCCAGACGGGCTACTGCGCCGACACGGGTGGTGGTTGGTCCCATGCAGGTCTCGTCGCCCACGACAGCCAGCTGCACCAGGTGCCAGAGACGTTCCGAGACGAGGACGCCGTGGTGGTCGAGCCGGTCGCGTGCGCGGCGCATGCCGTCTGCGAGGCCGAGTTGCAAGGTGGTGAGGACGTCGCCGTACTGGGCGCCGGGACGCTCGGGCTCGCTGTCGTGGCCGCCGTGTCCGCCCTGGCTGCCGCTGGGCGCGTGGCCGCGCCGAGCGCGCTCTTGGTGGGTGCGCGCTACCCGCACCAGCGACGCCTCGCCTCTGAGCTCGGCGCGACGGCGGCGGTGACCCCCGACCAGCTCCCGAGGGCGGTGCGCCGCCGAAGTGGATCGCTCACCATGGCGCATCCGCGGAACCGCCGCCCCAGCGGCCCGCTGACTGGCGGAGCGGACGTCGTGTTCGACTGCGTCGGGTCGGCAGACTCCATCGGCGCATCACTGGACATCGTCCGGCCGCGAGGCCGGGTGGTGCTCGTCGGTATGCCGGGGCGCATCCATCTCGACCTGGCTCCCCTCTGGCATCGTGAGGTCCGCCTCGTCGGCGCCTACGCCTACGGCACCGAGTCCGTCGCGACGGGCGAGCGGGTCCGCACGTTCGATCTCGCCTTCGACATCGTCTCGGAGCTCGGCCTTGGACGGCTCGTCTCGGCCACCTATCCGATCGAGCGGTTCGAAGAGGCGCTGCAACATGCAGGTGCGGCCGGCCGGAGGGGTGCGACCAAAGTCGCCTTCGACCTACGTCGAAGTGCAGAGCGGCGCACCCTTGCGCTGCCCAAGTCCTCCGGCCGCAACGGCCGGCTAAGCACAGGAACAGGAGGCACACCATGACGCCGCGGCCCGGGCTCGTCCTGGAGGTGGACCGCTCCACCCCGCCGACCCTCTTCTGGCACGGCGAGCGCTTCGTCCTCGAGCGGTTGCCTGAGGGGAGCCGGGTGATCTACGCCCCCGAGCCGCTCGAACCGCTCACCGACCCGGTCGCTGCGATCCGTCACGCGCTGCTCCATCCGCTCGGCGACAGTGAACCGCTACCCGCACTGCTCCACGCAGGGATGCGTCTCACGATCTGCTTCGACGACGTCTCGCTGCCACTGCCGCCGATGCAGCCGCCCGACTCCCGCCAACTCGTGATCGAGCAGGTGTTGGACATGGCTGCGCAAGCCGGAGTCGACGACGTAGTGCTCGTCGCGGCCCTCGCGCTCCATCGCCGGATGACCGAAGCGGAGCTCCGCCATGCGCTGGGACACCGTATCTACGACGCCTTCGCGCCGCATGGGTTGCTCACCCAGCATGACGCGGAGGATCCCAGCAATCTCGTGCACCTCGGTGCCACGAACCAGGGTGAGGACGTGGAGATCAACAGGCGCGCTGCGACGAGCGATCTCCTCGTGTACGTCAACATCAACCTGGTGGCGATGGACGGTGGCCACAAGAGCGTTGCCACCGGGCTCGCCAGCTACCGAAGCCTGCGACACCACCACAACCCTAAGACGATGCTCCACAGCCGCTCGTTCATGGACGCCCCTTCCTCGGAGCTGCATTCGTCCAACTGGCGCATGGGTCGCCTGATCGCGGACTGCGGTGTGAAGATCTTCCAGATCGAGACCACGTTGAACACCAACACGTTTCCGTCGCAGTTCAGTTTCCTCCAGCGCCGCGAGTGGGAATGGAGCCTGCGCGAGCGCGCGACCTACGTCGCCACTGCCGCCGCGCTCGACCGGACGCCTCCGCGTGTGGCGCGCCAGATCTTCCATTCGATCCGCTCCCCGCACGCGCTCGCATCCGTGCAAGCCGGCGAGGTGGAGGCGGTGCATGCCGTCACGACGGCGAATGTCTGGAAACAGCAGGGCGTAGAGGTCGATGGTCAGACCGATATCCTGACCATGGGTCTGCCCTACATCAGCCCCTACAACGTGAGCTCGATCATGAACCCGATCCTGGTCGCCTGTCTCGGCCTCGGGTACTTCTTCAACCTCTATCGCGGGCGACCCCTCGTGCGCCAAGGTGGCGTCGCGATCCTGCACCACCCGACCCCCTGGCAATTCCACCCGGGTCACCACCCGAGCTACATCGACTTCTTCGAAGAGGTGCTGAGCGACACCACGGACCCGGTCGAGATGTCCAAGACCTACGAAGAGTCCTTCGCCACCGACCCTTGGTACGTGCACCTCTACCGGACCGGTCATGCCTATCACGGCGTCCACCCCTTCTACATGTGGTACTGGTGCGCACACGCACTCGACCACCTAGGTCGGGTGATCGTGGTCGGGGGGGACCCGGCCGCGGTCCGGCGAATGGGCTTCTCCCCGGCGACCAACCTGAACGACGCGCTCGAGATCGCAAGCGATGTCGTCGGGCGCTCCCCCAGCCTCACCCATCTTCACACCCCTCCCCTGCTCATGGCCGACGTGCGATGAGACCTCAGCGGTTCCCCTTCGGCAAGCCCACCTGGCCAGCGGGGGTCACGCGTCCGACGCCGGCTCGCCGGCTCGGCTTGGACTACGACCACGGGTGGTCGCGCCGCTACCCGGTACGCCTGGCGCGCGCGGTCGTCCTCGACGACCTCGTGCGGCCGGTGGCACGCCTGATCGCGCCGACGACGGTACGTGGGGTCGAGCACCTCCGCCACCTCACCGCACCGGTGATCTTCGTAGCGGACCACTCCAGCCACTTCGACACTCCGCTCCTGCTCACGACGCTCCCGGTGGAATTCCGGCACCGTACGGTGGTCGCCGCGGCCGCGGACTACTTCTTCGACCGACATTGGAAGGCGGCCCTCTGGTCGGTGAGCTTGGCACTGATCCCGATCGAGCGCGGGCGAGTCAACCGGCGCTCGGCGGACGTAGCGGCCGAGCTCGTGCGAGAGGGATGGAACCTCGTCATCTTCCCTGAGGGAGGGCGGTCGCCAGACGGCTGGGCCCAGCCCTTTCGCGGAGGTGCCGCGTACCTCGCACGGCGCACCGGCCGCGCAGTCGTCCCCGTCCATCTGGACGGTACCCGCCATGTGCTCCCGAAGACCGGCGCGCGACGTCTGCCGCGCCGATCTCCAGTATCCGTCGTCTTCGGCGCTCCTCTCACCCCCGACGAGGGGGAAGATGCACGGCGCTTCGCCGCACGCATCGAGGCAGCTGTCGCGATCCTCGCCGACGAGGTGGCGAGCGACTGGTGGAGCGCTCGCAAGCGTGCCGCACTTGGAGGGACTCCTGCGCTGGGGGGGCCCGAGGTGTCCGGATGGCGGCGCTCCTGGGCGCTCTCCCCGGCCCCCGAAATCGGGCGCGACACCTGGCCGAGGGTCTGAGCCTGTATGACTTTGCGTCATGTCCCTGAGCGACGGGCCGACCATCGATCTCACGGTCGTCGTCCCCTACTTCAATCCGGGTGACCGCGTGCGCGAGACGGTCGACGAGCTGGTGCGGACCCTGTCGTGCACCACGGCGTCGTTCGAGGTGATCGCCGTGTCCGACGGGTCGACCGACGGCAGCGAGCGCGCGCTCGCGGGCCTGCCGCCGGACCTGGTGCGAACCGTCCGGCTGCAGCGCAACCACGGCAAGGGCGAGGCGCTCCGCGTGGGGTTCACCATGGGCCGGGGCAGATTCCTCGGGTTCATCGATGGTGACGGCGACCTCCCCCCAGACCAGGTGACCCTGCTGGCGGCCATCGCACACGACTCCGACTCCCCCGCTCCCGACGTGGTCCTCGGCTCGAAGCGGCACCCGGGCTCGCAGGTCGTCTACCCCGCCTCGAGGCGGCTCTACTCCTGGGTGTGGCAACAACTGGTCCTCGGGCTCTTCGGTCTGCATGTGCGCGACACTCAGACCGGCCTCAAGCTCGTGCGGCGCGAGGTGCTTGCCGACGTGCTCCCGCGAATGCTCGAGAAGCGCTTCGCCTTCGACCTCGAGCTGCTTGTGGTGGCGAGCCGGCTCGGATATCACCGCTTCGTCGAGGTTCCCGTACGCATCCGCCAGCGGTTCGGCAGCACCGTCTCCCCGCGTGCAGTTGCCGGCATGCTCGCAGACCTCTTGGCGATCTTCTACCGCCTACGGATCTCCCACCACTACGACGCCCCGACCCCGTAGCGGGTGCGACGCCGGGACCGCCCCGCGCGCGCCGCCGCCCCCGCCCCGAGCCTCTCCTCGCGTAGGGCCTGCTCCTCGCCGTCGTCGAGCGGCTCGAGCGAAAGCCCCGTGGCCCACGAGAGCAGCAGGTCGGCGAGTGCAGGGTTGCGCGCGAGCACCGGGCCGTGAAGATAGGTGCCGACCACCCTTCCCGACACGGCGCCCTCGCTGCCGTCCCCGTTCCCGATGCCGGACTTCACCCGTGCGAGCGGCGCAGCGTCGGGACCCCGCGTCGTCAGCCCGCCGTGGTTCTCGAATCCCGTGAGCAGGGGCAGCCTGCCGTCGATGGGTTCGGCGAGGACCTCTCCGACGGCACGGCGGCCGCTGGCCTTGACCGTGCGCACGTCGAGGAGCCCCACTCCCGGGAGCGCCCTGCCGTCCGCCGCCGCGAAGCTTCGCCCGAGGATCTGGTAGCCCGCGCACACTCCGAGCACGGCCGCTCCCCGACCGGCTGCTCGCTCGAGGATCCCCTGCGCCCGGAGGCGCTCGGCGGATGCCGTCTGCGCGGCGTCCTCACCACCGCCGAGGCAGTACAGGTCGCCCGTGGGGACCGGCGCGCCCGACGTCGCCTCGATCAGCTGCGACTCGATGCCGCGCCATCGCGCCCGCCGGGCGAGCACGAGACCGTTGCCCCCGTCGCCGTAGGTGCCGAGGAGGTCGGGGTGGACGAGGACGATGGTGAGGCTCATCGGGGGGCGCCCCTCGAGCGGGCGAGCAGGTCGGTGAATGCGGTGTAGTTGCCGATGAAGTCGACGCGCCGCTCGGGTGCAGCCGTCGAAGCTCCCGGCCCCGATGCGGGCGGCGCCGTTCCGGCCCCCGCCATCCATGCCGCACGCACCGCCGCGGCCTCGTCTCGCACCGTCCGATGTGGCACTTCCGCGTAGTGGAGCCGGACCGCGAGGTCGCGGCATCGCTCGCCGGTCGCCACGACCGTCCGCCCTGCCAGCCGCTCGAACGGCACGTCCCACAGCCATGAAGGGTCTCTGCCGTCGGCCACGCGGGAGTTGATGCCGACGACGACAGCGTGGTCCCCGGGGCACACGACGTCGAGCAGCTCGCGCCATCCGGCAGGGTTCTTCGCGAGCATGACGCGAGCCGTGCAGCCGGCGACCTGGATCGTCGCGAAGCGCCCCGCGACCTCGTCGACCGCCGCAACTCGGCGCAGTGCGTCCTCCCACCCGGCACCAAGAGACACTGCCGCGACGACTGCCATCACCGCGTTCGCGTGGTTGAACCTCCCCGGCAGCGCCACCTCGACCCGATACCGCCGTCCGTCGGCGAGCACGACGTCGTCACCGTCGATCCGGACGTCGAGCTGGGGACGGGCGAAACCGCACGGACACGACCAGCTACTGCCTCGACGTGTCGAGAAGGTGATGCGACCCGCGCACGAGGGACATCCCACGGCGTCCTCCCGCCATGACAGCCCCGCGCCCACCCAGATCGGGTTGGCCGCACCGGACGCCGCCCAGGTCACCAGCGGGTCGTCGGCGTTCGCGACGGTCGGAGTCGCCGTGGACGCGGAGAGGGTATCGCGCCACTTGGTCGCCACCATGCGGACCTCATTGGTGCGATCGAGCTGGTCGCGCGAGAGGTTGAGCAGGACGACTATCGCCGGAGCGAGCGATCCGACGAGACGGGGGAGGTACCCTTCGTCGACCTCCAGCACGGCAGGTGCCCCGGGAGATGCGGCCGCGAGTGCGGTCACGTGCCCGGTGGGCATGTTCGAGCCCGTGGCGTTGGTCGCCGCGCGCCCGAGCGCGCCTTCGATCGCCACTGCCAGCAGCCGCGTCGTCGTCGTCTTCCCGTTCGTGCCGCTCACCAGCGCGACGCGTCTCCCTGCGGCGAGGCGCTCGAGGAGGAGCGGATCGAGCGCGAGACCGGCGTGACCGCCCGCAACGGTGCCGCCACCCGCCCCTAGTAGACGCGAGAGGGAGTTGACGGCCCGCGTGGCCACTGCGGCTGCACGCGCCCGGAAGGGGAGTGGTCGTGCGCTCACGCGCCGCGGCTCGGAGGGCGCCGGGTCACATGCGGCGCGGCCAGGTGATGCCGAAGGCGACAGCGCCCGTGCGAGTCGTGGAGCTCTCGGTCACGCCGGGAGGTTACCGACCGGCGGGCGCCCAGGCTTTCGGGGCGGCCGGCCAGAGGCGTCTGCTGCCGAGGTGTCCCCGGACGCGACGAAGGGACCGCCGGGGGGGTGGCGGCCCCTTCGACTGACCAGCCAGGAGCGGAGGGGGGATTCCGGATTCCTCGAGGTCTTCCTCCATTGTGGAGGCCACGAGGTGATCTGTCAAGCAGCTTTACGAAGTGTTTACCATCTTGTTCTGAGATAGCATTGATCGCAATGTGCCGAGGGCGCGCGGCCGTGCCGTGGGCACCCTCGCGGAGGGCGCTACGGGCGTGTCGCGCCGATGGTGGTCGGCACCGACGGCGCCGATGTGACGAAGATGTGACGGAGAGGACCGGGAACGGGAGGACAGATGGACCTGCGACACCTCCAGGCGCTCCTCGGCATCGCCGAGACGGGCAGCTTCTCCGCGGCTGCAGCCGCGCTCGGCACGGTCCAGTCGAACGTGTCGGCTCATGTCGCACGACTGGAGCGCGAGTTGGAGGTCGTCCTCGTCGACCGCTCCTCGGGCCGGCTCACCGAGGAGGGCGAGGTGGTCGTCTCCCGCGCGCGGAGGATGATCGTCGAGTTGGACGCGATGGTCGCCGACGTGGTGGCGATGCGCCACGAGGTGCGGGGCCTGGTCCGACTCGGGATGATCGGCACGGCGGGACGTTGGCTCGTCCCGAGGCTCTTCTCAGCGTTGCGTACACGCCATCCTCAGATCCGCCTAACGGTCACCGACGGCACCAATACCACGCTCGAAACGCAGCTGGCCACGGGCCAACTCGACGTCGCCGCGGTGACGCTGCCCGTGCACAGCGACGAGCTCACCACCTCCCCCCTCTTCGAAGAGGACCTGGTGCTCGTCGTCCCCATCAGCCACCGGCTGGCAGGCACGTCAGGCCCGCTCCCCCTCGCCGCGCTGCAGGACCTGGAGCTCCTCCTCCCCGCACCCGGCACCGCGTTGCGCGAGGAGATGGATGGCGCGGCCGGCGCGGCCGGCGTCGACCTCCGTCCATCGATGGAGCTCGATGGCCTGAGGATGATCGCGTCGCTCACCTTCGACGGCTACGGACCGTCGATCCTGCCGGCGACGGCTGTTCCTCCACACCTTCGCGCAGACTTCCATCTGCTCCCGATCACCGGGTTCCCGCCAAGGCGGGTCGGGGTCGCACTGCGGCTGCGAGGCGCACCGTCGGCACCCAGCCGCGTCGTGATCGACCTTCTGCGTTCGGTCGTGCACGAAGGGTCGCAGGCGCCTGAGTGGCTCCACCCCGCGACGTACGCCGCGCCGAACGCGACCTCCAGTCCCTCCTCGGCCTCGCACCAGTAGGGTTCCGGACGGTGGACGGCCCAGTCGACGACGACCTGCTCGCGGAAGTCACCGACGCAGCGCTCGCGGCAGCGGGCGCATCAGGCGCGTCGCATGCCACGGTTCGAGTCGAGCGGGTGAGAACCCAGGTCGTCGTGCTCCGCGACGGCAGGCTCGAGACCGCGATCGACGACACCGAGGTGGGCACCGGTGTGCAGCTCGCACACTCGGGCTCCTTCGGGTTTGCCGGCTCCGTCTTCGTCGACGCCAGCTCCGCGAGGCACCTCGTCGAGCGGGCCGTCGACGCGGCACGCGTCACTGCGCCCGCTCGTCTCCAGCCCTTTGTCCTCGCCGAAGAGCCGCCGCACGGCCGAGTGGAGTGGTCGTCACCCTACCGGCGCGATCCGGTCGACGTCCCGTTGCCCGACAAGGTGGCGCTTCTCGAAGAGTGGAGCCGGAGGCTCATGGCAGCCACGGGAGTCGGGCACGTCACCGCCTACGTGATGGCAGTACGCGAGGACAAGTACCTCGCCGACCTTGCGGGAACCGTGGCGATCCAACGCCGGGTGCGCGTCCACCCGCAGCTCGAGGCACTCTCCGTCACCGAAGAAGGCGACTTCGAAGAGATGCGGACGCTCGCGCCTCCCACCGGCCGGGGATGGGAGTACCTCGAAGGTGAGGGCTGGGACTTCGACGCCGAGCTCTCACAGTTGCCCGAGCTCCTCGCCGAGAAGCTCGGCGCACCATCGGTCGGCGCAGGCACGTACGACCTCGTCATCGACCCCACGAACCTATGGCTCACGATCCACGAGTCGATCGGCCATGCCACGGAGCTCGATCGGGCCATGGGCTATGAGGCAGCCTTCGCTGGGACGTCATTCGCGACCCCTGACCGCCTCGGCCTGCTGCAGTATGGGTCACCAGTCATGCAGGTGGTCGGCGACCGCACGACGGAGCACGGCCTCGCAACCGTCGCCATCGACGACGAAGGAGTGGCGGCCCAGTCCTTCGACATCGTCCGTGACGGCGTCCTGACCGGGTACCAGCTCGACCGGGCGATCGCTGCCTCACAGGGCCTCGGTCGCTCGAACGGCTGTGCCTTCGCCGACTCCCCGCTGCACGTGCCGATCCAACGGATGGCCAACGTCTCGCTCCGACCGGCTCCCGGGACAGGGCCGTCGACCGAAGAGCTCATCTCCGGAGTCGACCGGGGGATCTACGTCGTCGGGGACAAGAGCTGGTCCATCGACATGCAGCGCTACAACTTCCAGTTCACGGGTCAGCGCTTCTACTCGATCCGCAAGGGGAGGCTCCAAGGGCAGGTACGCGACCTCGCATACCAGGCGTCCACCACCGAGTTCTGGGGAGCGATGGAAGCGACGGGGGGAAAGCAGACCTACCTGCTCGCAGGAGCGTTCAATTGCGGGAAAGGTCAGCCCGAGCAGGTAGCCGCGGTAAGCCACGGCTGCCCCACGGCGCTCGTGCGGGGGGTGCGCGTGCTCAACACCCGGGAGGAGTCCGGACGGTGAGCATGGCCCACCTCACGCATCCCGCGGCGGTGGCCGAGCGCGTGATCCGCGCCGCCCGGCGACCCTGCGTCGCGATCGTGGAGCAGACGCACGAAGCTGATGTCCGGTTCGCCAACAACACCGTCACCACCGACGGTGTGCGCGTGGACCAGCGCGTGACGACGATCCTGGCCGAGGTTGGCGACTCCCTCGCACGGCCCGGTCGTGCTGGCATCGCGCGACGCAGCGGCGAGGTGGACGTCGACGGCATCGTGGCAGAAGCCGAGGCGGCCATCGGGCCAGCCGACGACGCGTACCCGCTCGTCGAGAGGAGCGCGAGCGACGCGGGTGCGGAAGACTTCGACGAGGAGGCCGCCGTGACGGGGCTGGACCGCCTGTCGCCCGTAGTGCGCAGCCTCGCGGCAGCCTTCTCACGCGCCCACAGCTCTGGGACCGTCCTCTCGGGATTCGCCGAGCACCGCGTCACGACGACGTACCTCGCGACTTCGACGGGCCTGCGGCGCCGGTACGCCCAACCGGCGGGTGCCGTGCAGCTCGTCGGACGCAAAGACGGCGCCTCCGCGTGGGCGGGCGTCGGCAGTGCCGACTTCCTGGACGTCGAGCTGGAGACGCTCGAAGAGCGCGTGCGCCGCGGGCTCGGGTGGTCCAGGAGGCACGTCGACGTCGCGCCGGGCCGTCACGAGGTGCTGCTTCCCCCGTCCGCGGTTGCCGACCTCATGACCCTCCTCGTGGAGGCGGCAAGCGGCCGAGAGGCCGAGGAGGGAAGGACGGTCTTCTCCAGGCCCGGAGGGGAAACCCGGGTGGGCGAGGTCCTCACGCCGCTGGAGTTCGACCTCTGGAGCGAGCCCGAAGAACCGGGGCTCGAGTGCGCGCCCTTCCTCGCCACCAGCGTCTCGACCGCCGACGTGTCGGTGTTCGACAATGGCCTCCCGCTCCCGCGCACGGAGTGGC
>JBOGGB010000424.1:0-4451 GCA_050743605.1 Acidimicrobiales bacterium | reverse complement strand
GAGGAGGGGATCCGAGCTCACGCCCGAGCCGGGGTACCCCCCCGCGGCCATCACGACGCAGACCGCCGCTTCCCTGGCAGGCATGAGCCTGCCGCCGGGCACCGCACGCGCGAGGCTTCCTTCTGCGACCGCGACCAGCACCTCCACCAGGTCCTCGCACACGAGCGGCAGGACCACCTGCGCCTCGGGATCCCCGAACCGGATGTTGTACTCGAGCACGCGCGGGCCGTCCGCGGTCAGCATGAGCCCCGCGAACAGCACGCCGCGGTAGTCGATCCCCCGACGTCGCAGCTCGTGGACCAGAGGGAGGACGGCGCGCTCGCACAGCTCGTCGACCTCGGTCTCTCGAAGCTCGGGGAGCGGGGCGTACGAGCCCATGCCCCCGGTGTTCGGTCCCCGGTCGCCATCGTGGACACGCTTGAAGTCCTGGGCGGGCACCATCGGCACCACGACGCTGCCGTCACACAGCACGAACAGCGAGCACTCGGGGCCACGCAACCCCTCCTCGATGACCACTCGGCGGCCCGCGTCGCCGAACGCTCCGGAGAGCTTGGCCGAGACGTCCGCCTCCGCTTCGGCGAGGGTCGGGGCGACGAAGACCCCCTTCCCCGAAGCGAGTCCGTCGGTCTTCACGACCCATGGTCCGGGCAGGCTCTCGAGGAACCCCCGCGCCTCGTCCATGTCGGTGAACGCGCCATAGCGAGCAGTGGGGACGCCGGCAGCCACGAGCGCCTCTTTCATGAAGGCCTTCGACGCTTCGAGCTGTGCGCCGTCCGCGCCGGGGCCGACCACCCGACGCCCGAGCGCGCGTAACCGGTCAGCCAGCCCCGTGACCAGCGGGACCTCGGGGCCGACCACGTAAAGGTCCGCCTCGACCTCCTCGGGAGGCGCCTGCGTCGTCGTGATGCAGCCTCCACCCGTCACCCGCCCTGCCATTCCCGGGTTGCCGGGAACCGCCACGACGTCGGCCGAACGGGCGAGCGCCCGGCAGAGCGCGTGCTCCCTCCCTCCGGAGCCCACTACGCAGACCCGCGGAAGGCTCACGCGACGGCGAAGGACACGATCTGTTCCCTGCCGGGACCGACGCCAACGAGACGAACCGGCACCCCGATCTGCTCAGCGAGGAAGGAGATGTAGTCCCTCGCCTCGTCGGGCAGGTCCGAAGCGGACGTGCTGGCGGTCAGGTCGGTCCGCCATCCGGGGAGCTCTTCGTACAGAGGGGTCACCTGGTGAAGTGTCGACTGGTGGTACGGAGGCAGGTGGCAGCGCTCTCCGCCTGCCTGGTACGCAACGCAGACTCGCACTCTCTCGACCGTGTCGAGCACGTCGAGCTTGGTCAGTGCTATCTCGCTCAGGGAGTTCAGCCGGACGGCCTGGCGCGCCATCACGGCATCGAACCAGCCCACGCGCCGGCGGCGGCCGGTGACGGTGCCGTACTCGTGCCCCCGATCGACCAACAGCTCGGCCAGCTCGCCGTGCAGCTCCGTCGGGAAAGGCCCGGCGCCCACCCGGGTCACGTAAGCCTTCGCGATCCCGAGCACGCGGTCGATGTCGCGCGGGCCGAGCCCGCTACCGGTGCACGCGCCACCTGCGACCGGGTTCGACGACGTCCCGAAGGGATAGGTGCCGTGATCGAGGTCCAAGAAGGTCGCCTGGGCGCCTTCGAGGAGCACATTGCGCCCGGCTCCCAGCGCGTCGTGCAGGATGCCGACCGTGTCGCCGACCATCGGCGAGAGCCGGGGGGCGAACTCCCCGAGGTAGCGCTCGGCGATGTCGCTCGGCGACAGCGGGAGCCTGTTGTACACCTTGGCGAGGACGGCGTTCTTCTCCTTCAGCACCACGTCGAGCTTCTCGCGGAAGATCTTCGCGTCCAGGAGGTCCTGCACACGGAGCCCGACGCGCGCCGCCTTGTCCGCGTAGGCGGGCCCGATGCCGCGCTTGGTCGTCCCGAGGGAGTTCTTGCCGAGGTACCGCTCCGTGACCCGGTCTAGCTCGAGGTGGTAGGGCATGATCAGGTGCGCGTTGCCGCTGATGACGAGCCGTGAGGTGTCGATCCCACGAGATGCAAGGTCGTCCAGCTCGGAGAGCAGCGCCTGTGGCTCCACGACGACGCCGTTGCCGATGAGCGGGGTGATGTGCGGGTACAGAACACCGCTCGGGCAGAGCTGGAGCGCGAACCGCTCGCCACCAACCACGATGGTGTGACCTGCGTTGTGGCCGCCTTGGTAGCGGACGACGACGTCCATCTCCTTGGCCAACAGGTCGGTGAGCTTGCCCTTGCCCTCGTCGCCCCACTGGGTCCCGACGACCACGGTTGCCGGCACGATGCTCCCCTGACTCGGCTTACGCCGCAGTGTATCCGCCCAGCCGGTCAGCCCCCTGCGATCGCACCGAGCACGACGAACGGCTCGTGCCCCGAAGCAACCGCCGCGGGAAGCGGAAAGTCCGGCGCCTCGTGGGAGAGATCCTCCTCGCCCACGAAGAACCGAACGAACGGCCGGCGGCGAGCCGTCGACCGGTCCCGGATCGTCCCCCCCAGGGTGGGGAACCGAGACTCGAGCGCGTCGAGCACGCTGCGCTGGGTGACCTCGCCGACGACGTCGACCCACACCTCGTGCTCGACGCCAGCGAGGATGCGCAGCTGCGCTGGGAGCACGACGCGCACGAGGCGTGCACCTGGCCCGTCGCGCTCCTCCACCGGTCGAGTCACGCCAGGTCCTGGACCTCGACGGAGAGGACTGCGGGCAGATGCTCGGCGATCGTGGCCCAGTGGTCCCCCCCGTCGGGCGAGCCGTAGAGCTGTCCACCGGTGGTGCCGAAGTAGACGCCACACGGATCGAGGTGGTCGACGTCCATCGCGTCCCGCAGCACGTTGGTGTAGCAGTGCGCCTGGGGAAGCCCGTTGGAGAGCGGCTCCCATTCCCCGCCGCCGGTGCGGCTCCTGTAGACCCGAAGCTTGCCGTCGGGCGGGTCGTGCACCGAGTCGCTCGTGATGGGCACCACGTAGACGGTGTCCGGCTCGTGGGCGTGGACGTCGACGGGAAAGCCGAAGTCGCTCGGCAGATCCCCGCTCACCTCGATCCACGAGTCCCCCCCGTCGTCGCTGCGCATCACGTCCCAGTGCTTCTGCATGAAGAGCGTGGCCGGCCGTGTCGGGTGCTGCGCGATCCGGTGGACGCAGTGTCCCACCTCCGCCTCGGGATCGGGCATGAACTCCGAGCGCAGTCCGCGGTTCGCGGGTCGCCACGTGTCTCCGGCGTCGTCCGAGCGGAATACACCCGCGGCGGAGATGGCGACGAACATCCGCGCAGCATCAGAGGGATCGAGGATGATGGTGTGGACCGCCATGCCGCCGGCACCGGGCTGCCAGCGCGGGCCGGTCTCGTTCCCACGCAGCCCGGGCAGCTCCTTCCAGCTGAGCCCACCGTCGGTCGAGCGGAAGAGTGCCGCGTCCTCGACTCCCGCATAGACGGTGTCCGGATCATCGAGGGACGGCTCGAGATGCCACACCCTGGCGAACTCCCAGGGATGCGGCGTGCCGTCGTACCACTGGTGCGTGCCCGTCTCGCCCTCGTAGGCGAATTCGTTGCCCACGGTCTTCCAGGTCTTCCCCCCGTCGTCGGAACGATGCATCACCTGTCCGAACCAGGAGCTCGACTGGGACGCGTAGATCCGGCTCTCGTCCGACGGCGATCCCTTCAGGTGGTAGATCTCCCAGCCGGCGAAGTGCGGGCCCTCGATGGACCACGTCCGGCGCGAGCCGTCAGAGGTCAGGACGAAGGCTCCCTTTCGGGTGCCGATCAGCAATCGGATTCTGCTCATGACCGCGTTCCTTTCAGTGTCTCCGCCCGGAGCCGCTGCTCATGTGACCGACCGAGCGAAGCCCAGCCACGCCCAGCCACGCCACGCCACGCCACGCCACGCCACGCCACGCCGAAGCGTACGAGGAAGTGAGGCGGCCGTCACCCCCTCCTTGCCGCCCCGGGCCCACGACCCCGAGCTCAGGACTTCACGCCGCACTACGCCCACGTGGAGTCGGACGGGCCTCGGCCCTCCCACTCATCGAAGGACAATCGAATCCCCCTGTGCGTCGAGCGTGACCGTCGCCCCTTCCACGTACTGGCCCCCCAGGAGGACGAGCGCGAGGGGATCCTCCACGTCGCGCTGGACGACCCGCCGCAGAGGCCGTGCGCCGAAGTCCGGGTCGTAGCCCTTCTCGGCGAGCACCTTCTCCGCCTCGGGCGTCACCACGAGCGACAGCCTCCGTGTGGCGAGCCTGCCTCGCAGCTTCCCGAGCTGGATCCCCACGATGACCGCGAGGTCGGCCTCGGTGAGCGGCCGGAATCGCACGACCTCGTCCACTCGGTTCATGAACTCCGGCTTGAAGAAGGTGTAAGGGTCCCCGGGAAGGTTGGACGTCATGATCAGCACGGTGTTGGTGAAGTCCACGG
>JBOGGB010000423.1:0-3637 GCA_050743605.1 Acidimicrobiales bacterium | reverse complement strand
GTGCAACTCGACCGCCTACCGCATGCTCGTGTCGCGCAACGGCGCGCCGGTGACCCAGGGCGACCGCGTGCTCGTATGGGGAGCGACGGGTGGGCTGGGGAGCTATGCGGTCCAGTACGTGCTGAATGCCGGCGCCACGCCGATCGGCGTCGTGTCCTCGCCGAGGAAGGCAGAGCTCCTGGCAGACCTCGGCGTCGAGGCGGTGATCGACCGTTCGGCCGCCGGTTACCGCTTCTGGAGCGACCCCCACACCCAAGACGAGTCCGAGTGGCGCAGGTTCGGCAAGGACATCAGGGCTCTCGTCGGGGAGGACCCCGATATCGTGTTCGAGCATCCCGGTCGCCAGACCATGGGCGCGTCGGTGTTCGTCTGCCGGAGGGGCGGCACGATCGTCACCTGCGCGGCGACGTCGGGCTACATGATCGAGTACGACAACCGCCACCTCTGGATGAAGCTGAAGACGATCAAGGGATCGCACTTCGCCAACTACCGCGAGGCATGGGACGCCAACCGTGCGGTCTGCGAGGGCAGGATCGTCCCGCCGCTCTCCGCCGTCTTCGCCCTGGCCGACGTGGGAGAGGCGGCGTACCAGGTCCACCACAACCTCCACGAGGGAAAGATCGGCGTGCTGTGCCTCGCACCCGAAGAGGGGCTCGGCATCGATGACCCGGAGCTGCGCGAGCGAGTGGGCGAGGACCGGATCACCGTGTTCCGCAGGCACGACGGGTGAGGCGGCACGCGTGACGGATCCGCTCCTCACCGAGATCGACCACGTGGCTATCGCCGTGCGCGACATCGACGCGGCGATCGAGTGGTACGAGGCCTCCCTGGGGGCGCGGCTCGCACACCGTGAGCTGGTCGAGCACGACGGCGTCGAGGAGGCGCTCGTCGCGGTCGCGGATTCCTACGTGCAGCTGGTGTCGCCCACGCGCCCGGACTCGCCGGTCGCGAAGTTCCTCGCGAGCCGGGGTGAAGGGCTCCACCACGTCGCCTATCGGGTGGCCGACTGCGCCGAGGCGATCGAGGCGGTGAGGCGTGCGGGCAACAGGCTGATCGACGAGACGCCGCGGCCCGGCTCGCGGGGCACGACGATCGCGTTCGTCCATCCGAAGTCCGGTTTCGGCACCCTGGTGGAGCTCGTCCAGGAGGCGGGCGCTCCCGAGAAGGGCGCCGGGGGCACGGGGCCGGCGCAGTAGCCTCGACCGCCATGGAGCACACCATGGCTGAGCGTCTGGCCGACCTCGCGGAGCGAAGGGAGCAGGCGCTCCACGCCGGGAGCCCCGAGGCGGTGGAGCGCCAGCACGCGAAAGGCAAGATGACCGCGCGCGAGCGGATCGACTACCTGCTCGACGAGGGGTCGTTCGAGGAGCTGCGCATGCTCGTCCGCCACCGTGCCCACGGCACCGACCTCGGGGCGAACCGGCCGTACACCGACGGCGTGGTCACCGGCTTCGGCACCATCGACGGTCGCAGGATCTGCGTCTTCTCGCAGGACTTCACCGTCTTCGGCGGGGCGCTCGGAGAGGTGTTCGCGGAGAAGGTCCACGCGGTCATGGACCTCGCGGCGGCGACCGGAGTCCCGATGATCGGGTTGAACGACGGTGCGGGGGCGAGGATCCAAGAAGGCGTCGTCTCGCTCCACTCCTACGGTGGAATCTTCTACCGCAACGTCGCGTCGTCCGGTGTCATCCCACAGATCAGCGTCGTTCTCGGACCGTGCGCAGGCGGTGCGGTCTACTCGCCGGCGATCACCGACTTCGTCTTCATGGTGCAGGGCACCTCGCACATGTTCATCACCGGTCCCGACGTCGTGAGGACGGTCACGGGAGAGGACGTGACCCTGGAGGAGCTCGGCGGCGCGATGAGCCACGCGACCAAGTCGGGGGTCGCGTCTTTCGTCGCCGCCGACGAGAAGTCGTGCCTCGACGACGTCCGCTACCTCCTCTCCTTCCTGCCGTCGAACAACCTCGAGGAGCCGCCCGCCGCCACGACGGGAGACGATCCCGAGCGGGAGACTCCCGAGCTGGTCGACCTCATGCCCGCTTCGCCGAACCAGCCGTACGACATGAAGAAGGTGATTAGCGCGGTCGTGGACGACGGCGAGTACCTCGAGGTCCACTCGCACTGGGCGATGTCGCTCACCTGCGGGTTCGCACGCATCGGCGGTCGGGCGGTCGGCGTGGTGGGCAACCAGCCCGCGGTGCTCGCGGGCGTCCTCGACATCGACTCTTCGGAGAAGGCGGCCCGCTTCGTCCGGACGTGCGACGCCTTCAACATCCCGCTCGTCACCTTCGTGGACGTGCCAGGGTTCATGCCGGGGACCGACCAGGAGTACGGCGGGATCATTCGCCATGGGGCGAAGCTGCTGTACGCGTACTGCGAGGCGACCGTGCCGCGGATCCAGGTCATCACCCGGAAGGCTTACGGCGGCGCGTACGTGGTGATGAGCTCCAAGTCGATCGGTGCGGATCTCGCGTTCGCGTGGCCCTCGGCGGAGCTCGCCGTGATGGGCCCGCAGGGCGCGGTCGAGATCCTCTACCGCCGTGAGCTCGCGGCTGCCCCCGACCCTGCAGCGAGGCGTGCCGAGCTCGTCGACGAGTACACGGAGCGCTATGCGAACCCTTACGTCGCGGCCGAGCGAGGGTATGTCGACGACGTGATCTCGCCAGCCGACACCCGCAGGGTCCTCGCGCGGAGCCTCGCCATGCTCGCCTCCAAGCACTCCGAGCTCCCGCACCGGAAGCACGGGAACGTGCCGCTATGAGCTACGGCCTCCGTCCGCGCCCTCCTGTCGATGCGGTCGTTGCGGCGCTGGTTGCCGAGGCCGCCCTCGAGATCTGGCCGCGCGCCCCCGCCGCCTCTGCGACCGAGGTGGCGCTCCTGGCACGTGAGGGGGAAGCGGAGCGGTCGTGGCGCCTGAGCGGCCGGTGGTGGACGCGCCGCGCCGATCCGTCGCGCGGCCGCCCGTGGACGCGCTGACAACTCATCGACGGCGGCGCGCGGCGAGGTCGGCCAGCTCCGAGATGATCCGGCCGAGCTGGAAGTCCTTCGGGGTGTAGACCGCAGCCACCCCGTTGCCGCGGAGCACCTCTGCGTCGTCGGGAGGCACGATCCCACCCACGACGACGGGCGCGTCCACACCCGCGGCACGAAGGCGGTCGAGGACCTCGCCCACCAGCTCCAGGTGGGCGCCTGACAGGACCGATAGGCCCACGACGTCGACGTCCTCGTCGCGCGCCGTCGCGGCGATGGCCGCAGGGCTGAGGCGGATCCCCTGGTAGACGACCTCGAACCCGGCGTCGCGGGCAGCCAGCGCGATCTGCTCGGCGCCGTTCGAGTGGCCGTCGAGCCCGGGCTTGGCGACGAGGAGCCGCGGCGGTGAGCCCACCTTTGCGACGAGCTCGCGGACCTTGGCGGACGCGCGCCCGCGTTCGTCGCCTGTCTCCGCGTGCCGGGGGCCGCCCGACCCTCGCCCGGGGTCGCCCGACCCTCGCCCGGCGCCGCCCGACCCTCGCCCGACGCGGCCCGACCCTCGCCCGACGCCCGTCCCTCGCCAGACGCCCGTGGGAGCCCGGTACTCGCCGAACACCTCGCGCAGGGCGGTGGCCCACTCGCCCGTGGTGCCGCCCGCGCGGGC
>JBOGGB010000422.1:0-4372 GCA_050743605.1 Acidimicrobiales bacterium | reverse complement strand
GGCCGGGCCCATGATGCGCGCCGCCGTCTCCGCGAGCGAGGGCGTGACCGGGCCGCGCGCCCCAGCACGCCGCGCGGCCAGCACGGCGCGTCGAATGATCCGGCGGAGCACGTAGCCGCGGCCGTCGTTCGACGGCATCACCCCGTCAGCGGCGAGCATCGTCATCGCCCGCCCGTGGTCCGCCATGATCCGCAATGCAACGTCGTGCGCCTCCTCGCGGCCGTACCGCGTCCCCGTCAGTTGCTCTGCGGTCTCGACGAGGGGGGCGAGGACGTCGGTGTCGAAGATCGAGTCGGTGCCGGCCAAGACGGGGAGGATGCGCTCGAGCCCGGCACCGGTGTCGATGTTCTTCCTCGGCAGCTCGGTCATGGAGCCGTCGGCCGCCCGGTTGTACTGCATGAAGACCAGGTTCCAGATCTCCACGTAGCGCTCGGCACCCCCGTGCGCGGGACCACCGGCTGCGCCGTGGTCCTCGCCCTTGTCGAAGTAGATCTCCGAGCAGGGCCCGCAAGGTCCCGTGTCGCCCATCTGCCAGAAGTTGTCATCGCCCATGCGCTGGATCCGCTCGGCAGGGACCCCGACCGCGTCGGACCAGATCTCAGCCGCCTCGTCGTCGCTGTCGTGGACCGTGATCCAGAGCCGCTCGGCATCGATCCCGAGGACCTCAGTGACGAGGTTCCAGGCGAAAGGGACGGCGAGCTCCTTGAAGTAGTCGCCGAAGCTGAAGTTGCCGAGCATCTCGAAGAAGGTGCAGTGCCTGCGGGTGTGGCCCACCACGTCGATGTCGTTCGTCCGGAAACACTTCTGCGCCGAGGTGGCCCGTCGCCAGGGCGCGGGCTCGTCGCCCAGGAAGTACGGCTTGAACGGCACCATCCCCGCGATGGTGAAGAGCACCGATGGATCGTGGGGTATGAGGCTCGCGGACGGGACCACCTCGTGGTCCCGTGCGGCGAAGTACCCGCAGAAGGCCGCTCGCAGCTCGTTGGCGTCCACGGCGCCGAAGACTACCGGTGCGGGCGGCGTGCCCCCTCTGGACGACCGGACCTGTGCTGGACGCGGGTCGGCGGCGCCTCGCCCATCCGCCGCCACAGGTCTGCCTCCTGCCGGCGTCGCTCCGCACGGGCGACGTCCACGGCCCCGCGTACCCTGCCGCCCATCGCGCGTGCCGCCTGCACCGCCTCGTTGCCGGCCACGGCCGGGGTGAGCGCCGCCACCGCGCGGCGCACGCGGCGGCGTACTCGCTGCTCGACCCACAGGGTCCCCCCGACGCCCAGCACGGCCCCCGCCCCGAGCCAGACCGGTCGCCGCATCACCGGCGGGGACCCACGGGTGCTCTGAGCTCCGGCGGGAGCGACCTGGCCTCGGCGTCGACGCCCTCTTGCCGGCCCACCGGGCGACCCGCTTGCCTGCCCACCAGGTCGCTCTCTTGCCGTCGGTGCCGCGACTCTGCCGGTCGGCGGGGGGTCGGGTCCTCGCGAAGCCTCCGGAGGCCCCCCACCGCCCCGGCACGCCACGCCAGGACCTTCACGACCGGGTTGGCCAGCGCTCGCCGTGCCACCCGGGCCGCGTGGTCGACGGCGGCCGTGACCGCCTCGGTGTCGGCCAGGACGGCGTCGACGCGGGCGATCTCGGACGCGGCGTGCCCGGCGGCGGCGTGAGCCTCCACGACGAGGGGGACGGCTTCGTGGCGCAGCACCTCGATGCCCCGCTCCAGCCGGCGAACCTGGCTCACCAGCACGAAGGCGGCCGTGAGAGAGACGACGGCCCCGAAGGAGCCGACTGCGGCCGCCACGACCACGACGACGTCCGCGGCGCTCATCTCGTGAGCGTACCCGCCTTCTGCGTCAGAGGTCTCAGGCCCCCATCGTGTGACCACAGAACGAGCACGGGGATTGCGCGCCGCAACATCCGGTGCCGGCGAACCGGCTAGCGTTTGCACGTGCAGCAAGTCTCGACCGTGGAGACGCGACGTCGCGCGTCCAGGCCACTTGCGCCGCGGCTCGCCGGGTTGGTCGCCCTCACGAAACCCCGCATCATCGAGCTCCTGCTGATCACCACGGTGCCGGCCATGTTCGTCGCCTCGCACACGGTGCCCTCGTTCCGCCTCGTCGCGCTGACCGTGATCGGCGGCACGTTCGCCGCCGGCGGTGCGAACGCGTGCAACATGCTCTACGACCGCGACATCGACGCGGTCATGGACCGCACGAAGCGACGACCCCTGGTGTCGGGCGTGGTGAAGCCGATCGAAGCGCTCGCGCTCTCCGTCGGCCTGGAAGCCTCGGCGTTCGTCCTGCTGTGGCTCGAGGTGAACCTCCTCTCCGCGCTCCTCTCGCTCGGCGCTGCCCTCTTCTACGTGGGCATCTACACGATGTGGCTGAAGCGACGGCACCCGAGCAACATCGTGATCGGAGGCGCCGCCGGCGCCGTTCCGGCACTCGTGGGCTGGAGCGCGGTCACGGGCCATCTCGGCGGCCCGGCGTGGGTGATGTTCGGCATCGTGTTCGCCTGGACGCCTCCCCACTTCTGGGCGTTGGCAATCCGCCACAAGGACGACTACTCGCGGGCCTCGGTGCCAATGCTTCCCTCGGTGGCCAACACCAGCCGCGTCGTGCGCGAGATCCTCGCCTACACCGCGCTCGTCGCCGCACTTTCGATCCTGCTCGTGTTCGTGGCACACCTCGGATGGGTGTTCTTCGGAATCACGGTCGTCCTCGACGCGGGCTTCTTCTCCTACGGCATCGCGCTCGGGCGGGACCCCAACCCGCGCCGCGCAATGAAGTTGTTCGGGTACTCGATCACCTACCTCACGGCACTGTTCCTCGCGATGGGCGTGGTCGCGATCGTGCAGCACCCCTGAATCGCCGACCCCGCTCGGCGAGCGGCGGCGTCAGCCCCTGAGACGCACGCCGAACAGCGTGTCGAGGTAGTGCGCGAGCGTCTTGGCATCGAGCGCTCCGAGGTACTCGCCCACCACCTCCCCCTTGCTCGAGACGAAGACCGTCACCGGAAGCCCTGGGATCCCGTACCCCGAGCCGACCTGCTCTTCGGGATCGAACACTTGGAGATAGGTGACCTGATATCGGCGGAGGAACCGGAGCGCTGTGCCTCTCTGGTCCAAGGTGTCGACGCCGACGAACTCGACCTGGTGCCCAACGCGACGTGCGACCGACTCGACAGCCGGCGACTCCCGTCTGCACTCCGTGCAGCTGCTCGACCACAGGTTCAGCACCACGGGCCGGCCACGGAGCGACACCATCGACACCGGGCCGGCGCCGGGAGTCGCACCAGAGTCCGGCCCGAGAACGGGGAGCGAGAAGGCGACAGGGGTCGTGCTCATCGGGCGGGAGAAGCCGGCCGTCTGGATCGTCGCCATGGAGCCCAGCGTGTCGGATTCGTGAACCGACATGACGAGCGCGACGACGAGGAGGGCCAGCGCCGCCACTCCCAGCGGCAGGAGCCACCGCAGATGCCGGGGAGAGAGCGGCCACGGCCTCGATCCCGCCGCGTGGGTCGGATCGCCCGCTGCTGCCCCTGACGTCGAGGTCGAGGCGGTACGCGTCGCATCGTCCACGACCGACGATGTTACGGCCAACCGCTCGCCGGCGAAGCTCGCCGAGTGCGTGCCGTGCGTGCGTCCGTGCGTGCGTGCGGCGCGGCTCAGCGCCCCTCTTGCGCATGCGGCCAATCGGCCGAGCGCAGGCGCCAGAGCCGGCCGACCACCTCGCGCTCGTCTCCGTGGTCGGATGGCTCGTAGTAGACGTGACCCTCCAGGTCCTGAGGCCGGTACTGCTGGTCGACCCAGCCCTCGGGCAGGTCGTGGGGGTAGCGATAGCCCTCGCCGTGACCGATGCTCGCCGCGGCCCGGTAATGGCGGTCGCGCAGGTGGGCAGGCACCTCCCCCCGGGCGCTGCCTCGCGCGTCTTCTCGGGCTCGGCCCAGCGCGACAGTCACCCGGTTCGACTTCGGGGCGCACGCCAAGTAGACAACCGCGTGGGCGAGGTTCAGCGCGGCTTCGGGCAGCCCGACCATCTCCACGGCTCGCGCCGCCGCGTCGGCGACGACGAGCGCCTGGGGGTCCGCCATCCCGACGTCCTCGCTCGCCAGTATGACGAGACGTCGAGCGACGAACCTCGCGTTCTCGCCTGCCTCGAGCATCCGCGCCAGCCAATAGAGGCCCGCGTCGGGGTCCGAGCCGCGGACAGACTTGATGAACGCGCTCACCTGGTCGTAGTGCTCGTCCACCCCCTGCTGATAGAGGCGCCCTGCGCGGGCGCGCACCACATCGTCGACGGTGACGACCGGCTTCTCGTCGGCTGCCGCCGGCGCACCGGTGGAGGAGGCCACGCCGGGCACTTCCGCGCGCGCGGTGGCG
>JBOGGB010000421.1:0-1750 GCA_050743605.1 Acidimicrobiales bacterium | reverse complement strand
CCTTCCCGCCGGCGATCGCGGCGGCCTCCTCGAACCCGATGTTCAGGTCGTGCCCCGACTCGGCCTTGGTGGAGGGCGTGAAGATGGGCTCGGGAAGGCGGTCGGCCAGCCGCAGCCCGGCCGGCATCGTCGTGCCGTGCACCGTCCCCCTGGCGGCGTACTCGTCGTAGGCCTGGCCGGCGAGGTAGCCCCGCACGATGCACTCGATCGGGAGCATCTCGGCGCGCCGCACGAGGAGCGCGCGGCCCCCGATCCCCTCCCAGCCCCGCCCCGACAGGTTTGCGGCGTCCGGGACCCGCGCGGCGATCTCGTCCGGATCTGCGCTCACCACGGTCCCCGGCACGAGGTCGCGGAGCTCCTCGCACCAGTGCGCGGTCATCGCGGTGAGGACACGGCCCTTCTCGGGGATGGCCTCGGCGAAGACGACGTCGTAGGCGCTGATCCGGTCCGACGCGACCATGAGCAGGAGCCCGTCCCCCGCGTGGAAGAGCTCGCGGACCTTGCCGGAGTGCGCGAGAGACAGGGTCATGGCGGAGGGGCCCCGCCGTCCAGGGTGGCCCCGCCGTCCAGGGTGGCCAGGGCGTCCAGGAACCGGTGCCGGTGGCGCAGCACCCGTTCGAGGTCGAACGCGGCGTCGAGCTCGGCGGCGTCGAGGCGCACCTCTTCGTCGGCCTCGAGGACCTCGCGCAGCGCGCGCTGCTCCTCCCACGCCCGACGGGCATCTCTTTGGACGACACGGTACGCGTCGTCCCGGGCCATGCCCGCACCCACGAGTGCGAGGAGCACGGACTGGGAGAAGACGAGGTCGCGCTGGTTGGCGAGCGCCCGCTCGGGATGCACGACGAGCCCGGCGACGAGGCTCGCTGCCTTTCTCAGCACATAGCAGGCGAGCATCGACGCGTCGGGGAGCGCCACGCGCTCGACCGAGCTGTGCGAGATGTCCCGCTCGTGCCACAGCGCGACGTCCTCGAGCCCCGCGCCCGCGTACCCGCGAAGGAGACGCGCCAGTCCGCAGAGCCGCTCGGAGAGCACCGGATTGCGCTTGTGAGGCATCGCGGAGCTGCCCTTCTGGCCCGCCGCGAACGGCTCTTCGACCTCGCCCACCTCGCTGCGCGCCAGATGGCGGACCTCGGTGGCGATCAGCTCCACCGTGGCTCCGGCCGACGCGCACGCGTACAGGTACTCGGCGTGGCGGTCCCGGGAGACCACCTGGGTGGCGGGCGTCGGCTCGAGCCCGAGCGCTCGGCAGACGTACGCCTCCACGGCGGGGTCCACGTTCGAGTAGGTGCCGACCGCGCCGGAGAGCTTCCCGACCGCCACCGCGCGGCGCGCCCGCCGGAGCCGCTCACGCTCCCGGTCCACCTGGAGCGCCCAGAGCGCAAACTTTGCGCCGAAGGTGGTCGGCTCGGCCTGCATGCCGTGCGTGCGACCGGCGACCGGCACGTCGATCAGCTCCTCGGCTCGGGCGCGCAACGCCGAGACGAGGTCGCCCGCAGCGCCGACGAGGATGTCCGCCGCGCCGGCGAGAGTGGCGCAGAGCGCGGTGTCCACCACGTCGGACGAGGTCAGCCCGTAGTGCACCCACCCGGCTTCCCGCCCACCGACGTGCGCTTGGACCACGTCGACGAAGGCGGCTACGTCGTGGTCGGTGACGCGCTCGCGCTCGGCCACGGCCTCGACGAAGGCGGCATCGACCTCGGGCGCCCGCTCGCGGACGGCCGCCGCGTCGGCCGGGGGGACGACCCCGATC
>JBOGGB010000420.1:0-2695 GCA_050743605.1 Acidimicrobiales bacterium | reverse complement strand
CCGAGCTCCGTGCTGCAGGCGGCGCCGGGCCTCACCGCCGGCACCGGTACCGGCGAGGAGTAGGTGTCGCCCTGCTCGGAGGAGGGCGGCAGGATCAGCCTGGTCCGGAGGACGGTCTGATCGGGGTTGGCCGGCTGCCCGGTGGTGAGCGGCTTCGCGGTGCCCATGACCGCGACCGATGTCACGGCCCCGAAGAAGTACCGGTTCAGCGTGAGCGACCGCGAGAGGTTCGACAGATTCTCCGGCTGGTCGAGATTCGAGGCGAGCTGGCCGAAGTCGTGCACGAGGCAGGCGAAGTCCGGAGCCTGGTCGGTGGTGAAGCTCCCCAGCTTCCCTATTGCGCGCTGGCCGCTCGACAGGTCTCCCTCGACTGCCGACTTGTCACGCGCGAGGACCTCCACCACGGCTTCGGTTCGCGCGAGCGCCTGCGTGAGCTGCGAACCTGCCGCGGTCACCGCGTCCATGACGGGCGGCGAGTTCGCGAGGAGCTCCTCGAACTGGCGCTGGTACTGAAGGAATTGCTTCGAGAAATCGGTGCCCGCCGCCAGGATGGTGCGGAGGTTGCCGGCCTGGCCCGAGAGACCGCTCGCGAGCTCCGAGAGGAGCTGGTTCAGCCTGCCCGCCGGGATCGCGCGCAGGAGCCGGGTCGCGAGCGCGACGACCTTGCCGACCTGGACGGGGACGTCGTCTCTGGCGACGGGAACGAGTGCGCCCGACCGCAGCGGGGGCACGTGCCCCCCATGGCGAGGGGTGAGCTCGACGACCTGCTCGCCGAGGTCGTTCGCGATGTCGATGTTGGCGACCACGTCGTCGGGGACCGCGACGCCCGGCTTGATGGTCATGTCCACCTCGGCACCGCGGCGCACGAGCCGGACCGCGGAGACGCTTCCGACTGTCACACCGTTCAGCTCGACCGAGAAGTTCGCGTAGACCCCCGAGGCGTTCGGGAAGACGGCCGCGACCCGGGTCGAGGACTCGAATGGGTTCCCCAGGAGGTCCACGACCCCGTAGGCGATCAAGCCTGCGGCGGCGAGCGTGAAGACCACCAGGTTCAGCACCAGGCGCCAGGTGCGCATCCCCATCGCGCCGCCTCCTATCGTCTCGCGCAGGTCGTGACGGCTGTCGACCCCGACCCTCCGTCGGGCAGACCGCAGACGATCACGTTGTTCATGATCTGCAGGAACTCGTGGCGGACCGACTCGGACATCGTGGCATCGTGCTGAGGCAGCCACTCGAGGAGCTCCGCGAGGTCCTGCTGGTGGAGGGCCAGCTGGTCCGACACCGCCTCGAGAGCTTTCAGCTGGTCGACGATCCGTGGGTACTCGCTCGAGAGGATGGAAGCGCCGTCAGCGGAGACCGCGTCGAGCGACTTCATGAGCCGGTCGAAGCGCGAGGAGCTCGCGGCGAGCACCTTGACCGTGTGGGACAGGCGCGTGATCGCTCGCGCGTCGGAGCTGGATGTGGGAGCCATCGTCGAGGAGAGCCGGTCGAGGCTCTTGACCACGGTGGTGATCTGTGCGGTGCGAGACGCGTAACCGGCGACCACGGTCGACGTGTCGTCCAGGAACTGGTGGAGTGCGGCAGCTTCGCCGGAAAAGCCCTCACCGCCCGCGTTCACGATCTGGGCGAGGTCGCTCGCGGAGATAGCGCCGAAGACCTCGGACCCCGCTCCGATCACCTGTTCGACTGTGGGGACGACGGCGGTCCGTTCGATGACTGCGCCGCCGGCGAGGTGCCCGGACGGGCGGGGCGGGACGGAGAGGTCGACGTAGCGCTGGCCGAGGATCGTGGTCCGGTTGATCTTGGCCACCACGTTGGCGGGAACGTCTGCGTGCTGGTCGATCGACATGGTGACCTTCGCCCGGTCGCCGTCGAGCGTGATGGCGGTCACGGATCCGATCGGTACGTCGGCGAGCTCCACGGGTGCGCCCACCACCAGTGTCCCGGCGTCAGAGAAGAGGGCCGTGGTCGTGATCGTTGCCCCCGGGCTGCTCACGCAGCCCGACAGGGCGAGCGACAGCGCGCCCAGCGCGAGCACCGCCGCCGCGCGCGCCCCCCGACGTGCCCGGTCGCTCATCGCGTCGCTCCGGCGCCGGGGGACGCGTCGGACCTCGGATGGCGGGTGTGGTGCGCGTGCCGGCGGTGGTGCGCGTGCCGGCGGTGGTGCGCGGAGTGGTCCAGGCCCGGCGTGGCGGCTCCCGGCGCGTCGGATGGCAGCGGGGGGAGCTCGCTCACCGCGCCCGCAGTGAGCGACCGCACCCGCTGGCCGCTGGCCGGGACGTCGTAGGAGAGGAGCCCTCCCGAGCTCCCCTTCCCCGAGCTCGCCGACGTTGTGCCCGTCGAGCTGGTCGCGCTGCTGCCTGACGAGCTGGTCGAGCCGCACCCCACCAGGCCGAGCACGCCGTCGAGGCATGTCCCGAGCACGCTCCCTGTCCCTCCCGAAGGCCGTGTGCTTCCCGAGTTCGTGCCGGCGCCCGAACCGCCCGAGCCCTGTGACACCGGCGTGGCTGTCCGATCGGTGCCTGTCGGCGCCGATCCAGTGGACGCCGGGGCGCCAGCTCCCGACGCCGTGGACGCCGGGGCCTTCGTCGGCGAGGTCGGGCTGCCCGCGCCCGGGATCTTCGACAGCCCTCTCTGGATCATGGACGCTGCCGAGCTCGGGCTCGGGAGCTTCCCTTCGCGCACGTCCTTCAAT
>JBOGGB010000419.1:0-3014 GCA_050743605.1 Acidimicrobiales bacterium | reverse complement strand
TGGTGGCGGCGGTCGGCGACGACGCGGAGGTCTTCGTCGACGGCGGCTTCCGGGGTGGCGCGGACGTGGTGCGCGCCCTGTCGTTGGGGGCGAGAGCCGTGATGGTGGGTCGCCCCTGGGCCTTCGGCCTCGCCGCGGCGGGCGAGGCCGGCATCGCCGCGGTGCTCGAGTTGCTGCGTGCCGACGTCGAACGGGTGCTCCGTCTGATCGGCTGCCCGTCGGTGCGGGAGCTCGGCCCGGAGTACCTCGGCCGCCCCGAGCCCTCTTTGGGCCGCCAATCCTGGTAAGGCCGCCGGGTCAGGTCCGCCGCGTCAGGTCCGCCGGGTCAGGTGCCGAGGCGGCGCGAGAGCTCGTCGGGGTACTCGGGGAAGTAGCGCGTGATGTCGTCGAGCGAGAAGCGGGTGAGGATCGACGAGGCGGCCTCGTGTCGGAGGAGGAAGTGGAACGACTCGCGCACCACGTGCTCGAGGTCCTCGTCGTCCAAGTCGGGCCCTCCCTCGAGCCGCCGGGGTACCGTCACCTCGTGCGCCGTCTCGCCGGCACCGTCGTGGACGCGTACCCGGAACCGCCGGGCTCCCAGGGCCTCCACCTGGACCTCCACCGGTCGGTCGTCCCGCATCGGCCCATCCTGCCTCTCCTGCCCGCGTTTCCGCGGGAACGCGGCGCCACCCACCCGCGTTTCCGCGGGAACGCCACCCCCCCGCGTTTCCGCGGGAACGCCACCCAGTCCGCCCGCCCCCTCCGCCCGCCCAGCCAGGTTCTGCACGTAGCTGCAGGCGCCCTGCGCATTGCCTGTTGCGCCCCGGCGCCCCGGCTGTCATCCTCGTCGGAGTCGGAAGGGGCGAGCACCGACCCGGATCGAGGCAGCGTGCATGCGGAGCGCGAGACGCCGAGGGAACGCGCGATGTGGCAGCTTGCCGCCACACTCGCCGGCGCGGTCACGACGAAGGACGTCGCCGACGTGGTCGCCGACCACGGGCCATCCGCCACCGGGGCCGACTTCGCCACCCTCGCGGTGCTGGACCCGAGGGCCGGACGCATCTGGCTCACCTCTACCCGTGGGCTGGTGCCCGAGGTCGCGCGTCGCTGGCAGGACCTGGCATTCGACGACAGCACGCCCCTCGGCGCCGCGCTCGTGCGGCGCCGTCCGGTGCTCCGTCCGGGCACGAGCGCCGAGGCCGACGGCTACTTCCCCGGGACCACGGGCGATCGCGAGCTCGCGGGGCTCGAGGCGACCGCGGCCCTCCCCCTCCTCGATCCCTCCGGTGAGCCGATCGGCGGGATTGGTCTGGGCTGGCACGATCCGCAGCGCTTCGACGATGCCGACACGGACCGCCTCTCCCTCTTCGCCGAGGCCGTCTGCCGGGCGACCGGCCGGGTGCTCCGCTACGAGCGCGGGCGCGACCACCTGAGCGCTGTCGACCAGGCACAGGTGAAGTTCCTCCAGGACGCCTTCTTGCCGAGGGAGCTTCCCTTGACGCCCGGCCTGGAGGTGGCGGCGACCTACGTGCCGGCGCGCGGCGCCCCGATGGGCGGCGACTGGTACGACGTCTTCGCCGTCGACGACTACACCTGTCTGGTCGTCGGCGACGTCGCGGGCCATGGCGTGAAGGAGGCTGCCGTCATGGCGCAGCTCCGCAACGCCATCCGAGCCTTCGCCGTCGAAGGCACAACACCCGCCCGCATCCTCTCCCGCGTGAACCGGACCCTGTGCACGCTCGATCCCGAGGCGACGGCGAGCGCCGTCGTGGCGCTGTGGGACCCGTCGTCGGGCTACCTCGTCCGGGCGAACGCCGGCCATCCGCCGGTCCTCCGCTGCCGCCAGGGCGAGTTCGAGTTCCTGGCTCAACCGTCGCGGCACGTGCTCCTCGGCGCCATCCCCACAGCCTCCTACCGGAACATCCCGAAGCTCCTACGGCCGGGCACGACGCTGCTCTTCTTCACCGACGGGCTCGTCGAGCGCCGGGACGCGAGCCTGGACGAGACGATGGGCGACCTCCTCGCGTTCGTCAACACCCTCGACGACCTCGCGCCGAAGGCCGTGTGCGACGCCGTCATCGATTGGAGGGACCAGGTGACAGTCGAGGAGGACGACGTCTGCGTCATGGCGGTGCGCATCACCGCGTGACCTCATGGCGGTGCGCATCACCGAGTGATCTCGTGGCGGTGAGGACCCCCTTCTGACCGGCGGCTAAGGTCCGAGGGCGGGCCGTCGACGGCGCCGCCGGAGGAGGCCGAAGAAGGCCGAAGAAGGAAGAAGGAGGACGCGATGCCTCGCCACTACGCCCGACTGACGCAGCCTCTCGTCCGCCAGGACGGTGAGCTCCGGGCGGCCACCTGGGAGGAGGCCCTGGACCGGGCCGCTGCCGGTCTCGAGGGAAACCGCGGCGACGCGTTCGGGATGTTCAGCTGCTCGAAGTCGAGCAACGAGGTGAACTTCCTCGCCCAGAAGTTCACCCGCTCGGTCATGGGGTCGAACAACATCGATTCCTGCAACCGCACCTGACACGCACCGAGCGTCGCCGGTCTGGCGGCAGTCTTCGGTGCAGGGGGCGGCACCAGCTCCTACCAGGAGGTCGAGGAGACCGACCTCGTCGTCCTGTGGGGGTCCAACGCGCGTGAGGCGCACCCGATCTACTTCCACCACCTGCTCGTGGGACTTCGCCGCGGTGCGAAGCTGTACGTGGTCGACCCCCGCCGTTCCACGTCTGCACAATGGGCCGACGTGTGGCTCGGCATCGACGTCGGCTCCGACATCGCCCTGGCCAACGCGTTGGGCCGCGAGATCATCGAAGCGGGCCTCGTGAACACCGAGTTCGTGCAGCGGGCGACCACCGGCTTCGACGAGTACGCCGCCGCCGTCCAGCCGTTCACCCTCGCCGAGGGGGAGCGTCTCACCGGGGTGCCGGCCGACGTCATCGCGCACCTCGCCCATGCCTACGCGCGCGCTGGGCGCGCCCAGCTGTGCTGGACGCTCGGCATCACCGAGCACCACACCGCCACCGACAACGTCC
>JBOGGB010000418.1:0-8000 GCA_050743605.1 Acidimicrobiales bacterium | reverse complement strand
CATCACCACGGTGGGCACGCCGCCGAAGATGGTCACTTTCTCCCGCTCGATGAGCTCGAGCGCGCGCTCGGGGTCGAAGTGGTGCATGAGCACGATCTTCGCGCCCGCGGCGGTGCTCGTGACGAGGACGGCGTGGCAACCCGTGGCGTGGAACAGCGGAACCGTGAGCAGATGGCAGCTTGCAGGCGCGGCATTCCCGTGCGAGGCCGCGGGCCAGCGCAGCTGGCTCATCGACTGGCTGAAGAAGAGGTTCATCAAGTTCGTGCAGGTGTTCCGATGGGTTCCCACTGCACCCTTCGGCGTCCCCGTGGTCCCCGACGTGTAGAAGATGGTCGCGTCGTCTTCGGGAAAGAGCTCCACCTCGGGGGGGACGGCATCGGGGACGACGTCCCCGAGCACTTCGGCGAACGTCGGTCCGAGCCGGGTGCCGGAGCCCGCAGCGTCACGTCCCCCTGCCGTCACGACCGCCTGCAGCGCGCGCATGCCATCCACGTGCGGCCTGATCCGGTCAGCCCGCTCGGGGTCGACGAAGGCGACGGTCGCTCCGCTGTCCTCGAGACCGTACGCGAGCTCGCTGCCGGTCCACCACGCGTTCAACGGCACGACCACAGCCCCCGCGGCTACGGCGCCCCAGAAGGCGGCGACCCACTCCGGAAGGTTGCGCATGCAGATGGCGACGCGATCGCCCTTGCGAATCCCCAGCTCGGCGCGTAGCCGGTGCGCGAGCGTCGCGGCGATGCGGTAGTGCTGCTCGTAGGTCGTCCGCTCGTCCTCGTAGACGAGGTAATCCGCATCCCCGTAGCCGAGGGAGAGGTCGAGCACCGCCCGCAGCGACGGTGGTGCGTGCTTCCACGCGTGCAGCCGCACGCCACCGAGCTCGATGTCTTCCATCTCGAAGAGCTGACCCGAGGCGGTGAGCCGCCGGCGTGCCTCGTCGTAGGCGATCTCGTCGTGCTCGCCGGCTGTCTCGGAGGCCGCGGACGGAGCGGTCATCGCCCTTTGAAGACCGCCGAGCGGTAGTAGGAGAGCTCGGCAAGGCTCTCCCTCACGTCGTCCATCGCGCGGTGGCCACCGCGCTTGTGCGGAGCGGCAGCCAGCGCTTCGGGCATCCACCGCCTGGCGAGCTCCTTCACCGTCGACACGTCGATCGACCTGTAGTGGAAGAAGCGCTCGATCTCTGGGAGCTGCGCGGCGAGGAAACGTCGGTCCATGCCGATCGAATTCCCGCACAGGGGCACCGTCCCTGCCTCGGGCACCTGCGCCTCGAGGAAGGCGAGCGTGGCCTTCCCCGCCTCCTCGAGCGAGAGCGTGGACGCCTCGATGGCCGCGAGCAACCCGGACCTCGTGTGCATCTCCCGCACCACGTCACTCATCGCGGCGAGCACCGCGCGGTCGGTGGCGATGACGAGGTCAGGTCCTTCGGACACGACCGTCAGGTCGTCATCGGTGAGGAGCGTCGCGATCTCGACGATGGCGTCCTTGGCGGGGTCGAGCCCGGTCATCTCGAGGTCCATCCACGCCAGCACTGATGGGAGAGGCTACCGCCAGCCGCCCGGCACGAGGTCCCGTCGCGCCGTCGGGGTTACCATCACCCGGGTGCCGCAGGTCGCCCCCGTTCCGCTCCACATCGTGGTCCACATCCTCGACTCGGACCTTCCCCTGCCCTCCTATGCCAATCCGGGCGACGCCGGGGCGGACCTGCACGCGAGGACCGGCGTGCACCTCGACGCCGGCGGTGGGCGGGCGCTCGTGCCCACCGGGATCGTGGTCGCCATCCCCGAGGGGTACGCGGGCTTCGTCCTGCCCCGCAGCGGCATTGCGCTACGCCATGGGGTCACGTGCCTCAACACCCCCGGGCTCATCGATTCCGGCTACCGCGGGGAGCTATCGGTGCTGCTGGTCAACACCGACCCGAAGGAGGACTACGAGGTGCAGCGGGGTGACCGGATCGCCCAGCTCGTCGTGCAGCCGGTCGCACACGCGGTCTTGGAGGTCGTGGACGAGGCCGCGCTCCCTCCAAGCGCCCGCGGCGCCGGCGGGTTCGGCCACAGCGGCCGGTAGTGCCGCCGAGGGGCGATGCGTCGGGACCGCCGGTGATCCCTCTACACTTCACCGGTCCCGCCCGCTGCGGTAAAGTGGCCTGCAGCACGCACGCGGACGTGGCTCAGTTGGTAGAGCATCACCTTGCCAAGGTGAGGGTCGCGGGTTCGAGTCCCGTCGTCCGCTCCATTGTGATGTCTCAAGACATCGAGGACCAGCTGCCAGGACATCGTAGAGCAGTCCTGGCGGTCAAGGCATCCGCTGGTAGTCCTTCGTCGGGTCGAGGACGAGACGACGCAGCGGTGAGCCGTCGAGTCCCACGATCTCGACATTGCGGCCGTCGACGAGCGCCCACACCGTCGCCCGCTCCATCGAGCAGGGATTCCGCGAATGCGCGGAACCTGGGGGGCCGGGCCCGTGCCGTCCGCAACCTTTCGGCGGTCGGCGTCACCGAGACGGCTCGCCGGCCCGGTATCGGCGACGTCCTGACCTGATCCCGAGGCGTGATGACCGAACTGCAGCCCCTGCGCCCCGACGACGCGTACTTTGCTGCCGCGTTGCCTGACCGGGCGTTGCCTACTTCGTTCCGCTACGAGATGCTCTGATGGCGCGTACGACGTGGAGCACCATCTCCAGGAGATGGCTTCCGACAGCGTGCCGTCCTGGCTCGTGCATCCTCGCGCCGGATTCGCGCACAGGTGTGTGCAACGACTTGACCGAGGTAGATGCCCGTAGCTCGTATACGAACCAACCCGGGAGCGCACTAGGTTGGCGAGGTGGAATTCTCGCCCAGCCCGCGTATCCCCTCGGCGTTCAAGGCACTGGCCCTCGGGGCAGCCGCAATGGCGGTGTCCGGAGCGTTTGCAACGGTGGCAGCCGCGGGGACGCCGAGCACGAGCTCGGTGATCAAGTCGGCAAAGGCGGCAATGGCGAAGCAGTTGGGCGCGCGCGTCGTCTCTGTAGCGAGCTCGAAGTCGTCGTCGACCAAGGAGAGGGACACCACCGACTTTGGTATCTCGACCGGCGAGGAGACCATCTCGGCTGGAGACGCAGACCTGTCGATCAGGGTGACCTCGACCGATGCCTACGTGAGCGGAAGCTCCTCTGGGCTGACCACAATCTTCGGGGTGACTGCCACAGACGCGAAGAAGATCGGCAACGACTGGGTGTTCTGGAAGGCCGGCACGAGCCAGTACTCCGATCTCGAAAAGGGTGTCATCGTCCGCTCGCTCACGTCGGTTCTTCCAAAGGTGAAGGGGACGAGGCGATCGACTCACACCACCCATGGTGCCAAGCTTTACGCGCTCAAGTGGACCAGCGCTGCCACGAGCTCACAGCCAAAGCTGTCGATCACTCTCACGGTTTCGGCGCGGTCCCACCTGCCGGTAGCGCTGACCTCGACCTCATCGGCGGGGACAAAGGAAACGACGACGTTCTCGCACTGGGGCGAGCACACCGTCGTGAGCGCACCGCTGGCCGGGTCCACCATGCCCAGCTCGAAGATCGCAAGCTGAGGCTGGGCGCCCTCCGCGGCTGCAGCCCCTGATACCCCTTGGCAGCATCTGCCCGAACTACTCCGCGGGGCAGGAAAGCAGCTGGTAGGGGATGGTCTGGCGAGACGTTCGGCAAGCGCAGCATCATGTCGTCGATGACCATCGTGTTGGACGACGAAGCCATCCGAACCCAACTTGCCGCCGAAGACGCAACCCGCTGGATGGGTGAGGCGATCGACGCTCACCACCGAGGAGACCTCGTCGCGCCGCCTCGGGTTCACGCCGACCTTGGAGATGGACGCCTCGTGTTCACGACCGGGCACCTGCGCAGGTCATGGTTCGGCTACCGCTCCTACGACAGCTTCCCGACCGATGCCGGAGACCAGGTCGTCGTCGTCCACGACGGGCGCTCCGGCGCCGCCCGGGCCGTGGCGATCGGCACGGAGCTGGGACGCCGCCGTGTCGGAGCCATCGGTGCCGTGGCAGCAGAGGTGCTGGCTTCGCGATCGGCGACCGTGGCAGCCATAATCGGCACGGGGTTCCAGGCGAGCACCCAGCTCTGGGGACTGACGAGCGTCCGGCGCCTCAGAGACGTACGGGTGTTCTCCCGCGACCCCGCTCGCCGAGAGGGGTTCGCCGCTGCAGCAAAAGCGACGTACGGCATCTCGGCTCGTGCGGTCAGAAGCGCCCGGGAGGCCGTGACCGACGCCGAGATCGTCGTCCTGGCGACGAGCAGTTCGACCCCGGTCATCGATGCCAGCTGGCTCGCACGGTGCGCCTACGTCACGACTCTCGGACCGAAACAGGAAGGACGAGCCGAGTTCGGTCTCGACCTGCCCGGGGCCGCCGCCATTCTCGTCACCGACTCCATCGCGCAGATCGACGCCTACACCCCGCCGAACCTGTTGGTGGGAACCCGCTATCACGACGGGCTCGTCTCGCTCGGAGCGATCCGATGCGGCGATGCGGCGTTGCCCTCCCCGGGCAGCATCTCTGTGTTCTTTTCCGTGGGCCTGGCGGGGACCGAGGTCTACCTCCTCGACCGCCTAGCCTCGTCGAGACTAGCCAGCTGACGGGCGGCGCCGGTTCGTGCCTGAGATCCGAGGCGTCAACGGCGTGCTGGCGAGGGATCGCGCTGGATGAAGCTGTCGGCGTCATCGATGTGATCGTGCGGCGCCGTCTTCTTGTGAGAAGTCGAAGTCGAGCTCCTGCCACCCGCCGACGGCGCAGCCGGCGCGCGCAGCCGGCGCGCGCTCGGCCTTGAGCGCGGTGCTACCCCTTTGGCCGGAAGAGCCAAAAGCGCGCGCCGGAGGGGTCGGCCACTCGGGCGACCCTCCCGAGGCCATTGTCGGCAGTCTCGGTGAGCACTGCTCCGCCAAGCGCGCTTACTTGCGCGACCGAGGCGTCGACGTCGTCGCTTTGCCAGAACACCGACCAGGACGGCGCTTCTCCGGGCACCAGCGACTCCACCTCGTCACCGATACCGGCTATGGGTCGGTTCGTGTCGGCGTCCATGTAGCCGGCGTAGTGATGACCGTCGTCCTCCTCCTCGAGTGGATCCCAGCCGAGCACTTCCCGGTAGAAGGCGACCTCCCCGTGGTAGTCGTGGACATCGATGGCGATGAAGCTCGGAGTGCCGTGCTCGTGGATCACCGTGAAGCCGGGAAAATTGCCCGGCTGCCAGATGCCAGTTACCGCCCCCGCAGGGTCGGCGATCACCGCCTGATTGCCCAGGTCGTTGATCGGCGTGGCCGGGAGATGCACCGTGGCTCCGTGTGCAGTGGCGAGCTTCAGGGTGCGGTCGATGTCCTGCGTCGCGAAGAAGGGTTTCCACGCGTTGTTGGCGCGTGCGTCGACCATATCGCCCATCGCCCCGGCGATCGGCACGCCGGCGCGGGTGAACATGAAGTAGCCGCCGTGATCGGCGCTCGGTTCCTGTGCCTGCCAGCCGAACAGCTCGGCATAGAAGCGCCGGCTCCCTTCGATGTCCGAGGTCCACAGGTCAACCCAGCAGGGAGCCCCGAGGGGTGCGGCGTATCGGTTCGTCATCGCTGCTCCTTTAGCGGGTCGTCGTCCATCTGACGTAGACGGGAGTTTCCTCAGGATCTCATCGCTTTGTCCAGACCCCGCTGCAGAAGCCGATGCACCTCGAGTTCCGACTCGAAGAGAGGGACGTTGACCGTCGAGCGTCGAGCGTCGAGCGTCGAGGCGCAGGCTATCGAGGTGACGGCGGGCGACAGTCGAGTCGGAATCCATTCTCAGGCGGAGCTTCGATCGGGCTAGAAGTATGGTCGTAGGGCGATCGAGAGATCGGAAGGAGGCTCAGTCACGCGCGCCGGGAGGTGGTGGACCTCAGATCTCGACGATCGCCACGGCGTCGCTCGGGACCGAGACCTCCCCGCCCTCCAGGGCCGTGCGCGAATCCGATGCGGCAAGCAGCCTCGCGTCCCGCGGAACTCCGAACCGCCCTTGACGTGGGCCGAGATTGACCATCACCCAGATTCGGCCTCGCTGAACGATCAGTCTGGACCGTGGCTCGTCGACCTGGACACCGGTCGTCTCAGGGCGCGGGTCGCTCAGAGCTGGATGCCGCCTGCGCAGCGCGACCAGCTGGCGGTACCACGCGAGGAGGCCGGCATGGGGAGGGCGTGCCGGTTCGGACCAGTCCAGCTGGGAGCGCCGGTAGGTCGAGCGGTCCTGGGGGTCGGGGATGGCTGAGGGGTCCCAGCCGAACGACGCGAACTCCGCGATCCGGCCTTCGGTGACCAGCCGGGCAAGCTCGGGTTCGTGGTGGTCCGTGAAGTACTGGAAGGGCGTGCTCGCACCCCATTCCTCTCCTTGGAAGAGGAGGGGGACGAACGGAGTGGTAAGGAGCAGTGCTGCGGCGACACGGGCCCGACCGGCGCTCACCAGGGCTCCCAGACGCTCGCCTCGAGCCCGATTGCCGATCTGGTCATGGTTCTGGGTGCACACGACGAACCGGTCGCCCTCCAGGCCCGCCGCGGAGCGACCGTGGTGCCGCCCGCGGTGCGGCGACCAGGTGCCGTCGTAGACCCAGGCCTGCCGCAGCGCCTTTGCCAGCATCCCCAGCGAGCCGAAGTCCTCGTAGTAACCGTCGCGCTCTCCGCTGAGCGCGGCGTGCAGGGCATGGTGCCACTCGTCGGCCCACACCGCGTCGAGCCCGTAGCCGTTAGCGTCCCTGCTGCGCACGACGCGGGGATCGTTGCGGTCGCTCTCGGCGATGAGGAACAGTGGCCGGCGCAGGTGTGCCGACAGCGCGCCCACCTCGATGGCGAGCTGCTCGAGGAGGTGGACCGCCGATTCGTCCACGATGGAGTGGACGGCGTCGAGCCGGAGGCCGTCGACGTGATAGTCGCGGAACCACATCAACGCGTTGTCGACAACGTAGCGGCGCACCTCGTCGCTTCCCTCCCCGTCGAAGTTCAAGGCGTCGCCCCAGTTGGTCCGGTGGCGAGACGAGAAGTACGGGCCGAGCTCCGACAGGTAGTTGCCCGCCGGGCCTAAGTGGTTGTACACGACGTCGAGGATCACTCCGAGGCCGGCCTGGTGACACGCGTCCACCAGGCGCTTCAGGCCGTCGGGTCCGCCGTACGCATGGTGAGGGGCGAAGAGGTCCACGCCGTCGTATCCCCATCCCCACTCGCCGGAGAACTCGGTGACCGGGAGCAGCTCGAGTGCGTCGACCCCGAGGTCGACGAGATGCGGGAGGTGCTCGACGACCCCGTCGAAGGTGCCAGCAGAGCTGAAGGTGCCGACGTGGAGCTCGTAGAGGACGGCGCCGGCGAGCGTGAGGCCACGCCAGGAGGTGTCGGACCAAGAGAACGTGTCGTGACGGACGAGCGCGGAGAGACCATCGACCCCGTCGGGCTGACGGGCGGACCGGGGGTCGGGGCGGGCGGGTCCTCCGTCGAGACGGTACCCGTAGCGGCTCCCCGGGCCAGCTCGCTCGACGGTCACGGACCACCAACCACGCCCGTCCGCCGTCATGACCTCGGTGTCGTCGTCGACGACCAGCTGCACCTCGGCGGCACGGGGCGCCCACACGCGGAACTCGTGCATCTCAGGCGACCTCGGCTCCCAGCACCGCCACCGGCGCGCCGGCCAGCACGACTCCGAGCTCGACCCGCCCGGTCGACAGCCGCCCGGTCGACAGGTCCCGCCACATCCCATCTCCCAGGTCGAGGGCCACGGCGTGCTCGGGGATCTCGTGCCGGCAGGCAGCCACGACGACGAGGCCGGCACGCCGGAACGCGACGACTGCGTCGCCGGTTGCGCCGGGCACCTCGAAAGGCTCGTAGTGAGGCTCCGAGTAGCGGGACGGGTGCGTCCGGCGGTCGGCCAGGATCCCACGGATCAGCCACATCTTGGACACGCCGAGCTCGTCGGCACCCAGCAGCGGCGGGGGCCGCTTCGACGAGGCCAGGAGCTCGCGGCGCAGGTCGAAGT
>JBOGGB010000417.1:0-3036 GCA_050743605.1 Acidimicrobiales bacterium | reverse complement strand
AGCCGAGGCCGCGCCCGCCCGCCGCGCCCGCGCGGCCGCCCCCCGGGCCCCAGGCCGCCATTTGCGCCCCGCCCGCCGCGTCCGCCACCATCTGGCCATCACCGAGCGCACGTACCGGACCACCGTCGGCTCCCAGACGGTCGACCTGCCGCTCGTGCAGGTGGCGCCAGACGTCACCATCGCCCTGCTCATCTGCGTCGACCACGGCGTGGCCTTCTCCGAGAAGGCCGGCACCGAGCTCGCCGGGCTCCTCGGCGACGCCCGGGCGGACGTGGTGGTCTCGGTCGCGACCATGGGGATCCCGCTCGCCATCGAGGTGACCCGCGCCCTCGGGCTCGACGACTACGTCATCCTCCACAAGACGCCGAAGATCCATCTCGGCGACTCGTGGGCGGAGCCCGTCCGCTCCATCACGACGGGGGCCGACCAGACGTTGCGCCTGGACCCGGCCCGGGTCGGTGCAGTTCGTAGCCGCCGGGTCGCCGTTGTCGACGACGTGATCTCGACGGGTGCCTCGCTCCAGGCGTCCCTACGTCTCCTCCGGCGAGCCGGTGCCGAGCCCGTCGTGGTCGGAGCGTTCCTCACCGAGGGCGAGCAATGGCGCCGTGCGCTCGGTGAGGACGCGGAAATGGTGCGCGCGCTCGGGGCGATCCCGTTGTTCCGCACCCGCCTGGACGGCAGCCTCGCCGAGGACTGGCTCGGCGAGCCGTAAGGCCTCGCGGGGCTCAGCTGGACGGCCCCGAGCGCCGTTGCGCGCGTCGCAGGAGCTGCTCTGGTCCCGCCGCGGCTCGCCGGGCTGCGCCGGCGCTATTCCGAATCGCTTCGGCCAATCGCCAGCTGCGTGACGAGAAGACCTCGTCGAGCCGCGCCTGGAGGTCCGCCCGGGCGGTATCCAGCGCTTCGACCGCCTCGTCGGCGACCTGGCGCCTCGTCTCGGACCTCGCGAGCTCACCGCCCAGTCGCCCGGCTTCGGCGGTCAAGCGGGCGATCTCGGCGCGCAGTTGGCCCGTGTGGGCGTGCAGCTGAACGAGCTCGCTCTTGCGCAGTGCGACCTCGCCGAGCAACCGTCTCGCCTCGTCGGTCAAGCGGGCGATCTCGGCGCGAAGCTGCGCCATCTCCTCCGCTCGCTGCTCGAGCTGCAGCTCGAGCTCGGGGATCCCGTCGAGGCGTCGCAGGAGCACGTGCAGCTTCGACACGTACCCCACGTCGAGGAGGAGCGGCTTGGCGTCGTGCCGCGCGACGATCCGCTGCCGCGTCTCCTCCCACACCTCGGGCGTGTGCACGGTCTTCGAGTTCTCCGCGTTGGCCCAGACGCGCAGCATTGCCGCCACCTCTGCCACGCTTTCCACGCCGCAGATCGCGGCCAGACGGAGCAGGTGGTCCCAGTCCTCGAGCACCGGGAGGGTCTCGTCCCAGAGCTGGCCGAGGTCGGTGACCAGCCAACGCGGGACCGCGTAGCCGTTGTTCGGCGTGAGGTTGTCGCGCAAGTGCTCGACGTGATCGAAGACGAGCGGGTAGTCGAGGCGCGGTCTGCCCACGACGTCGTAGCCGTCCTGCCCCGCCCATCTGCCCGGCGCCGCGGCGATCTGCTGCGTCGCGACCCCCACGCGGACCACGTGGCCGGGAGCGCACGTGGCAGCGTCGCGCAACGTCTCGACCCAGTGGGCGAAGACGAGGTCGTCGTCGTCCAGGGTGGCGAGGTAGTGACCGCGCGCGGTCTGGGCACCGACGTTGAGCGGACGGCACCGGCCGCCGCCGAGCACCTCCACGACGCGGGAGCGGCTCGAGAAGGACGGATGGTGCTCGGCCAGCATTGCCTCGATCCTGGCCGTCGCTCCGGGCTCGGGGTCGTGGGCGAGGACGATCACCTCGAAGTCCGAGCAGCGCTGTGCTGCGAGGCAGAGCAGCGTCTCTTGGAGCGTTTCCTCACGCTTCGCCTGGGTCCGCACCAACACCGACAGGAAGGGCACCCGGGCGGGGTCGTCGTCATCCCTCTGCGCGCGCTCGGGCGTGACCGCTTCGTACAGCCGGACGAGCTGGGTGACGTAGGCGCCCGGCCCGGCCAGCTCCCGCAGTGCCGCGAGCTGTGCCCCGGCAGGCGTGGCCCGCTCCAGGGCCACCGCGTCGGCCGGGAAGTGCTGGTCGGACTCGGCGACCTCGACGTCTCGAGCGTCCACCTCGGCCCAGCCGAACGTTGCCATCGTCGTGGGTAACGAGTCCGGGGCGAAGTGGCGGGCGTGCGCGTCGTCGAGCACGCCGTGCGGGCGGGGTTCCCAACGGCCGAGGATGAGCTTGGTCCCCACGTCCAGGTGGGTGACATTGGGCAGGCCGAGCCCAAGCGGCGCGCCGGTCTGCTCGCAGAAGCGGTGCGCGGCGTCCAGCAGCTCGGTCATGCGCTCCGCGGGAACCACGCGCGCCGGCAGGTCCCCGAGCCACACCGCCGCCACCGGGCGGTCGCCGACGGCGATCGCCAGGCTCTCGAAGAGGTCGCCGGGCGCGGTGACCTCACCGGTGACCACCTCGACGCCAGTGGCGGCGTGCCGCTGGGGGCGCTCCCCGTCCGCCGCGACGGCGACGAGGCTCAGGTCGGAGGTGTGCAACACAGCCGCGTACGCCTCGGCGCCCCCCGAGGCGAGGTCGACCACGACGGACCCGGGCGCGCACCTGCGGCGCCCGAGCAGCTCGCCCAGAGCCAGTGCCGTGGCGTCGTCCGTGGCCTGTGTCGTGGCGTCGTCCGTGGCATCGGTCACGTTCACGCCTCCGCGTAGGAGAAGCGATGGCGTGCGTCGTCCTCGCCGACGAACTCCCCGACGCGGTGCTCGGGATCGATGGGGTCGGGCATCCCGCCCGTCGCCATACGGGCGCGGATCTGCGCCGCGGCGGCACGCGAGGGCTCGTCGTCTGCCGCCTCGAGGTACTCCAGACGCTCGAGCGCGAGGTCCTTGCGGCTGTAGCGCCAGGGGAGGAGGACGCTCACGACCGCCGACTGCTCGAGCTCCCGGGCGCCTGCACGGATCACGCCCGTCTCGTCGAGCC
>JBOGGB010000416.1:0-2509 GCA_050743605.1 Acidimicrobiales bacterium | reverse complement strand
CCACCCTCGAGGTCACCGCGACGACGGCCGACGGCGGGGTGATGGGAGTCTGGCACCGGACGCTGCCTGTCGAGGGCGTGCAGTTCCACCCTGAGTCCATCCTCACCGATGCCGGACCAGCGATGCTCGGGAACTTCCTCGAGCGCGTCGCCGCCGCGCTCACCGCCAAGTAGCGACGGGGCTCAGGCGCTTGCGGCGCCTTGCTTCTGCGAGTGCTGCGTCGGCGCTGTCGCCTTCTTCGAGAAGCCTGGCCCTGTCCGGCTCTTTGTTGTCCGGCCCTTTGTTGTCCGGCCCTTTGTTGTGCGCCCCGGTGCTGTGGAGCCTGGACCTGTGCCAGGCGGTGTCGTCGTGGGGGTCGTGGGGGTCGTGGTCGTCGTGGTCGATGTCTTTGTACGTGTCGGTGTCGGTGTCGTGAACGGGCTCTTGCAGACGGCGATGGTCTCGGAATCGCCGGTTCGGACTGTCGTTCCCCCGGGCGGTGTCTGACCCACGACCCTGTTCTGTGTCGCCGGAGAGCATGTGGGGGTTGTGGAGGGCGCAACCTTGAGGCCCTTGCCTGCCAGCGTCGAGACCGCCTGTGTCTCTGTGTCGTCCACGACGTTCGGCACCACGACGGTGCACGGACCCGTCGAAACCGTGAGCTTGACCTTTGTGCCCGGTCCCACTCGCACGCCCTCTGTCGGCGACTGGGCCATCACGATGCCTGTTCCGTACTGGCTCGAGCACCCCGAAGTCTGCTTGCCGACAGTCAACCCTGTCGCGCCCAGGAGGCTTCCGGCGTCGGCGCTCGTCTGGCCGACCACGTTCGGAACGATCACGGAGTTCCGTGTCGAGACTGCGAGCGAGACGTGTGTGCCCTTGCCCACGCTTTGTCCGGAGGGGGGTGTCTGGCTCAGTACCGTCCCCGTCGGCTTCGAGCTGGCCTGCGAGTGCTCGGTCGGCACCAAGCCGTGCCGCGTGAGCTTTGTGGCGGCGAGCGAGTACTGCTCACCTACCACTGTCGGCACCGTGATCTTCGGAACGCCGCCCCTGCTCGCCACGAGCACGACGCGGTCTCCCTTGTGCGCCCTCGTCCCGGTCTTCGGGTCGGTCGAGATGACGTCGCCCCTGGGGATCGTTGTCGAGGTGCGGTACGTCACCTGCGAGGGCACGAGCCCTTTCGAGCGCAGCGTGCCCTTCGCCGAGGCGACCGACCGACCGCGGAGTGTCGGCACCCTGAGCTTCGCCGCCGTTGTGGGGCCGAGGCTCTGCAGGACGAAGTACACCACCAGTCCGAGCACCGCGAGGAGCACCAGAAGAAGGAGCACCCACCGCCAGGCGTGCGAAGAGGGCTGCGAGGTCTGCGCGTGGCGCCCGCCGGCGGCGCGGACCTTCTGGGTCGCCACGGGGCCGGAGAGGACGCCCGTCCGGCCGGTGTCTTCTTGGCTCTCGACAGCGGCGAGCGTCGCAGTGGCCGCAGGGTCGGTCGCAGATACCGGCCTTCCGTCCGCGAAGCGCTGAAGTTCCGTGCGGAGCTCCACGGCCGTCTGGTAGCGGAGGCCGGGAGACTTCGCCATCGCCCTTGCGATGATCGCCTCGAGCGGGGCGGGGACGGTGGGGTTCAGGTCACGGAGCACGGGAGGTTGCTCTCGCACGTGCTTGGAGGCCACCGCGACCGGCGAATCCCCCAAGAACGGGGGACGTCCTGCGACCATCTCGAAGAGAAGGACCCCGAGGGAGTAGATGTCGCTCCTGGAGTCGACACCCACACCCTCCGCCTGCTCGGGTGAGAAATAGGTAGCGGTGCCCATGACCGCGCCCGTCTGCGTGAGGCTCTCCTCGGTATTGACCGCTCGGGCGATGCCGAAGTCCGTCACCTTCACCTGCTCGTCGCTGGTGAGCAGCACGTTGCCCGGCTTCACGTCGCGGTGGACCACTCCATGGCGATGGGCGTAGGCGAGCGCGTCGGCGATCCGTGCACCGGTCTCGGCGACACGGCTCGGGGGCGTAGGACCGCCGGCCTTCAGGGCCTGGGAGAGCGGCTGCCCGTCGATGTACTCCATCACGATGTAGTAGGTGCCGCCGTCCTCTCCCCAGTCGAAGACCGGGACGATGTTCGGGTGAGAGAGGTTGGCCGCCGCCTGCGCTTCCCTCCGGAACCGTTCCACGAAGGCACGGTCGACCGAGAGCTCGGGAAACAGCACCTTGAGGGCGACCGGTCGATCGAGAAGGCGGTCGCGGGCACGGTAGACCTCTGCCATTCCCCCGCGGGCAACCAAGTGCGTCAGCTCGTACCGACCCGAGAACACGCGCTGTGTGGTCAACGGCTGCATTCGGCACCGAGCCTAGGGCCCCTCGATCTGCGTGCTCGCACGGCTGCACAGCCTTCGGCGCGCCAGATCACGGGGATCGCCTGCGCTCCCGCGCCGCGGTCTGCGAGGTGGCGCCGGGCGTGGTCGTGGCCGGGGGGACGGTCGTGGTCGGGGGGGCGGTCGTGGTGGTCGCGGTCGTGGCCGGCGTGGTCGTGGCC
>JBOGGB010000415.1:0-6184 GCA_050743605.1 Acidimicrobiales bacterium | reverse complement strand
TCGTCGGCCGCGAGGTAGACGACCTCTTCGGTGACGCGGCCATCGACGACCTTGCGGTAGGGGGTCTCGATGAAGCCGTACTCGTTGACCCGCGCGTAGGTGGCGAGCGCGCCGATGAGGCCGATGTTGGGGCCCTCGGGCGTCTCGATCGGGCACATCCGGCCGTAGTGGGACGTGTGGACGTCCCGCACTTCGAAACCCGCCCGCTCTCTCGAGAGGCCTCCCGGGCCGAGCGCGGAGAGCCGACGCTTGTGGGCCAGCCCGGAGAGCGGGTTGTTCTGGTCCATGAATTGGCTCAGCTGCGAGGTGCCGAAGAACTCCTTCACCGCGGCGACGACGGGCCGGATGTTGATGAGGGTCTGGGGCGTGATCGCTTCGACGTCTTGGGTCGTCATGCGCTCGCGTACCACCCGCTCCATGCGCGACAGCCCGACGCGGACCTGGTTCTGGATGAGCTCTCCGACGGAGCGGATCCGGCGGTTGGCGAAGTGGTCCTGGTCGTCGATCCGGTAGGTCGAGTCGCTGTCGGCCATGTGGAGGGCGAGATGGAGCATGTACGTCGCCGCGGCGAGGATCTCCGAGGGGCTCAGCACGCTCTGGCCGGGGGCGGGCCGCTCGAGGTCGAGCCCGAACAGCTCGGAGATTCGCTCGATCTCGGGCCCCAGCTTCCGGTTGAGCTTGTAGCGGCCCACCCGGGTGAGGTCGTAGCGCTTCGGGTTGAAGAAGGCGTTCTCGAAGTACTGGCGTGCCGCCTCGACCGAGAGCGGCTCGCCCGGCCGGGCTCTCTTGTAGATCTCGAGCAGCGCCTCTTCTCGGGTAGGAGCGAGGTCCTTCTCCTTCTCCCACTGGCCCTCGAGGAAGTCGAAATGCCGGACGAACTGCTCCAGGAAGGCTTCCTCACCGAAGCCGAGCGCGCGGAGCAGGACGAACAACGACAGGCGCCGCTTGCGCGCGACCCGGGCCCCCGCGGTGACGTCCTTGGAGGGCTTCGCCTCGATGTCGAGCTCGATCCACTCGCCGCGGTAGGGGTGGACGGTGCCGGTGAAGATCGTCTTCAGGTCGCGCCCGGGCTGGAAGATGACGCCGGGAGAGCGGACGAGCTGGCTCACCACCACGCGCTCGGTCCCGTTCACGATGAAGGTGCCACGGTCCGTCATCATCGGGAAGTCCCCCATGAAGACGGTCTGCTCCTTGATCTCTCCGGTGCCGGCGTTCAAGAACCGCGCCCGCACGAAGACGGGCGCGGCGTAGGTCATGTCCTTCTCCTTGCACTCCTCCACCGAGAACTTCGGCGGTGGGCGCAGATCGGGGTCGGAGGGGTCGAACTCGAGCTCGAGGCTCAGCTGGCCGGTGAAGTCCTCGATCGGGCTGATGTCGTCGAAGGCCTCGGCAAGCCCTCTTTCCAAGAACCACTTGAAGGAGTCTCGCTGGATGGCGATGAGGTCGGGCAGGGGCAACGCCTCGTCGATGTTGGCGAAGGACACACGTTGGGGGCTACGGGACCGTGAGGGCAACGGTCAACTCCTCCCAGTTGCTCGGGGTACGCGAGGACGGACGCGGGTAGGGACGGTGGACGGCGGGTGGAACGGACCCGCGAGGGCCCGGGACTGTGCTGTGGCGCGCGCCATTCAGGCTGGAAGAATTGCGGTCGCAAGACGGAGCTGCACGGCAACCCTCTATCATACCCGCGGGCGGGCGAGCACACAACCCCTCCGCCGCGATACGCCGAGGGGCGAGCGAACCAAAGACAGGCTAAAGGCAGGCGTCCCCGACGTCAAGGGTCGCCCGCCACGCGCCCGACGCGAGCCCAGGCGCGGACCGCCGAGGCGGGCCGACGCGCCCGGACTACTTCACCTCCACGGTCGCGCCCGCGGCCTCGAGAGCCGCCCGTGCCTTCTCGGCGTCGCCCTTGTTCACGCGCTCCAGGACGGGCTTGGGCGCGCTGTCGACGAGGTCCTTTGCCTCCTTCAGTCCCAGGCTCGTGAGTGCTCGCACCTCTTTGATCACCTGGATCTTCTTGTCGCCGGCGGCATTGAGGACAACGTCGAACTCCGTCTGCTCCTCCTCTGTGGCGCCGGTCTCCGCCGCGCCCCCGGCGCCCGCCGCTGGCGCGGCGGCTGCCGCTGGCGCTGCCGCGGTGACGTTGAACTTCTCCTCATATGCCTTCAGCAGCTCGCTCAGCTCGATCACCGAGAGCTCGGAGATGCCGTCGAGGATCTGCTCTTTGGTCAGGGACCCTGCCATCTTCTCTGTTCCTTTCTTCGCTGATCTTCTGGCGCTGATGCGCCATGTCCGGCCTCGGGACCTCTCGGCGAGAGGACTACTCGCCTCCCGGCGTCTCGGGCTCGGGGAGTTCGGCAACCACCTCCGCCGGGGCATCGGCATCGGCATCGGCATCGGCATCGGCATCAGCCGGGGCCGGGGCCGGGGCATCGACATCAGCCGGGGCCGGGGCATCGGCCGGGGCTGGGGCATCGACATCGGCCGGGGCTGGGGCTGGGGCATCGGCATCGACATCGGCCGGGGCATCGACATCGGCCGGGGCCGGGGCATCGGCATCGACATCAGCCGGGGCCGGGGCCGGGGCATCGGCCGGTCCGCCGCCACGTTGCTCCACGAGGGCCTTCAGCCCGTACGCCAAGTTGCGCGGGAGCGCCTGGAGGAGCGACGCAAGCTGCGCGAGCGGCGCCTGGAGACCGCCAGCGAGCCGGGCGAGCAGCACTTCTCTCGTCGGGAGGTCGGCGAGCACACCGAGCTGCTCCCGGGAGACGAGAGCGCCGTCCAGGAGGCCGCCCTTCACCACGAGGTGGGCATTCACCCGGGCGAAGTCGCGCAGCGCCTTCGCCACTGCGCTCATGTCGCCCCGGACGAATGCGATCCCCGTCGGGCCGACGAGCAGCTCCTCGAGCGGTGCGTGGGGACTTCCGTCGATCGCCCGCCTCACGAGCGTGTTCTTGAAGACCTTGTACTCGCCCCCAGCCGCGCTCAAGCTCTTTCGCAGAGCCACGAGGTCCGCAACCGTAAGGCCCCGGTACTCCGTGACCACCGTCGCGCGCGCGTCGTGGAGCCGCGTGCGCACCTCGTCGACGACGGCCACCTTCTCGGGCCTCGCATTGTCCATCGTTCCTCCACGCCCCAGCTGAGGCGCCGCGGTGCCCCGGCGTGCGACGGACCAGGCGGATGCCCGGGGACGTCGCCTCGTCTGGCGGACCTGGGGGGTCCTTTCGGCGCCCGAAGGCGCACCGGAGGTCTACGGCGACCGGAAACTCGTTGCCCGCACACAGGCGGGCTGTCCGCGACAGGGTATCAGGCGGTGACTGCCAGCTCCTCTTCGACGTCCCGGGCTCGGGCAGGATCGACGCGGACGCCAGGGCCCATCGTGGACGAGATGGTGACCGCGAGCAGGTAGCGGCCCTTGGCGGCCGCAGGCTTGACCCGGACCAGCTCGTCGACGACCGCGCGCACGTTCGCCCCGATGTCGGCCTTGGCGAACGACACCTTGCCCACCGCCAGGTGCACGTTTCCCACCTTGTCGGTCCGGTACTCGATCCGGCCTCCCTTGAACTCGGTGACGGCGCGGGCCACGTCGGTCGTCACGGTGCCGGTCTTCGGGTTGGGCATCAGCCCGCGGGGGCCGAGGACGCGCCCTAGCGTCCCCACCTGCCCCATGAGGTCGGGAGTCGAGATCGCCACGTCGAAGTCCAGCAGACCCTCGTCACGCACCCGCGCTACGAGGTCGTCCGCACCGACGACGTCCGCCCCCGCAGCCCGGGCCTCCGCGGCTTGCTCGCCGGCCGCAAAAACCGCGACGCGGACTACCTTGCCCGTGCCCGACGGCAGGCTCAGGGTGCCACGGACGATTTGGTCCGCCTTGCGGGGGTCGACGCCCAGTCGAACCGCCAGCTCGACGGTCTCGTCGAACTTGGTGGATGCCATCGACTTCACGAGCTCGATGGCGTCGCCGACCCCGTAGAGGGTCTCGCGGTCGTAGCGGTCCCCCAGTGACCGGTAGCGCTTCCCGTGCTGGCTCATCTCCGTCCTCCGTCTCCGGTCCCGCTCACCCGGCGACCGCGATGCCCATCGAACGCGCGGTGCCGGCAACTTGCTTCTTCGCCGCGTCGAGGTCGTCGGTGTTCAGGTCGATCATCTTCACACGGGCGATCTCGGCGAGCTGTTCGTCGGTAACGGTGCCGGCCTGCGATCGGCCGGTGGTCGCCGAGCCCTTCTCGATCCCGGCTGCCTCGCGCAGGAGGACCGGGGTCGGCGTGGTCTTGAGCACGAAGCTGAACGAGCGGTCCTCGTAGATCGTGATCTCGACGGGCACGACGGTGCCCCGCATGGACTCGGTGGCCGCGTTGTACTGCTTGGTGAACTCCATGGTCTGGACCCCGTGCGGACCGAGGGCCGTGCCCACCGGGGGGGCAGGGGTCGCCTGGCCGGCCTGGAGCTGGATCTTGACGATGGCGAGCACGCGCTTGCGGGGAGGCATTCGAGGATCTCCTTTGGATCAGAGCTTCGCGACCTGGCCGAACTCGAGCTCGACGGGGGTCTCTCTGCCGAAGATGTTCACGAGGACCTTCAGCTTCAGCTGGTCCTCGTTGATCTCGGCGATCTGCCCGGAGAAGTCCGCGAACGGGCCCTCCTTCACGCGCACCGTCTCGTTCACCTCGTACTCGAGCCTCGGCCGGCGCTGTTTGGCAGGTGCCTGGACGCCCTCGGACTTGACCTGGAGGATGCTCTCCACCTCACGGCGCGATAGGGGGGTGGGCTTCGTTCCGGGGCCGACGAACCCGGTCACCCCCGGCGTGTTGCGGATCGCGCCCCAGGTGTCGTCGTCGAGATCGCTCCGGACGAGAAGGTACCCGGGGAACACCTTCTTCTGCACCGTGACGCGCTTGCCGTTCTTGACCTCCACCACGTCCTCCATCGGGACCACGACCTCGTAGACCCGGTCCTCCATTCCGCGGGACGCCATGACGCTCTTCAGGTTCGAGGTCACCTTGTTCTCGTAGCCCGAGTACGTATGCACCACGTACCACCGGCCGGGCTGGTCATAGGGGCTGAGGACGAAGTCCCCGGCCTCGTCATCCTCGTCTTCCTCGATCTCTTCGTCGGCCCCCTCCTCGGCCCCCTCGGCCTGGGCGGCCTCTGGGTGGGCGGCCTCTGGGTGGGCGGCGGCCTCGACCTGCTGGTCGGCCGCGGCGAGGCCTGGGACGGAGCTGGGGTCGTCGAGATCCGTGTCGAGTGTCACGTACGATCGCTCACTTCTGGAACATATAGACCACGCCGTGGCCGAAGGCGTAGTTCAAGACGTAGATCAAGGCGACCATCAGGATCAGGGTGACGAAAACGACCACCGAATAGGTCACCATCTCGTCGCGGGTCGGCCAGGCGACCTGGCGGAGCTCGTCTCGGATCTCCCGGGCGAACTGGATCGGAGTCGTTCGTCGAGGACCTGCCGCCCGCACCGCGCGCGGCTTCACCCCTACGTCGCCGATCTCGAAGGGCTCGGTCTCCAGCTCCGCCCCCTCGGCTGTCGACCCACCTCGACGTTCCATCATGCGTTTGGTCTCGCGGTTCACTGCATCGCTCCGGCTGTTGCTCTCGTCTCGGGAGTCGCTCCCTCCCCGTGGGGCTCCCAGCAGGGCAGGAGGGACTCGAACCCCCAACCGCCGGTTTTGGAGACCGGTGCTCTACCAGTTGAGCTACTGCCCTCTGTCACCGATGGTCGTCGCCCGAGGCCATCCCGACCACCGGGCCCGGCGGCCATCGGACCTCGGGGGCAGCGCTCGAGGTTACCACCCCTTCGCGGCAAAGTTCAGCGGGTCTCCTTGTGAAGGGTATGCCGCCGGTCCCAGCGGCAGTACTTCTGCATCTCGATCCGCTCTCGGTCGTTCAGCTTGTTCTTCGTGGTGATGTAGTTCCGTCGCTTGCAGACTTCGCAGGCGAGCGTCACGTGGACTCGCTTCTCGTTCTTGGCCATCGGGGGCTGCCTTCCTCTATCCGACCCTCGTGCTCGACCCGGCCGTCCCGGTCCGTAGCGGCGGCGGGACTCGAACCCGCGACAACACGAGTATGAGCCGTGTGCTCTGACCACCTGAGCTACGCCGCCGGGGAGCCCCCTGTCGGAATCGAACCGACGACACCAGCCTTACCATGGCTGTGCTCTGCCGACTGAGCTAAG
>JBOGGB010000414.1:0-11123 GCA_050743605.1 Acidimicrobiales bacterium | reverse complement strand
GCGGGCCTTGCCCGGCGCGAGCCCGGACCTGCGTTCCTCCTGCACGAGGCGACGTCGGCAGCAGCAGTCGTCTGCGCGGACGACCCCGGTGAGATCGCGTCCTGGCGAGCCCTCCTCGAGGACGCGGCCGCCTCGATGTGGACGCAGACGTGGGCACAGGGCGACCCCCATGACGGTCCGGCGATCGTGTGCCGCACCACGCTCCGATCGGATCGCTCCGATCCAGTGACGCGAGACCCGTGGACGCGGGTCTCCAGTCTGAGGGGCGAGCCCCGCACTCGCCTCGAGGCGGCACGCGACGCGGGCGCACGAGGGGTGGTCGTCCGAGTGCCGTGGGGTCGCCGAGGCGACGGGGCCTTCCGCCTCCGGGCCGGAGACGCGGCGCGGATCGGCGACGACCTCGCCGAGTGCTTCGAGCCTTGGTCCCGCAAGCTAGGTTCGGCGCGGGGGCAGGACGGGTGCAGACCGACTGACGACGGGGGGGCGAAGGCCGAGGAGGAGCGTTGAGCGCCACCAGGATCGAGACCGACAGCATGGGGGAGATCGAGGTGCCTGCCGACCGCTACTGGGGGGCACAGACCCAGCGCTCCCTCCAACACTTCGCCATCGGGCAGGACGTGATGCCTCGTCCGCTGATCCGTGCGATCGGCATCCTGAAAGAGGCTGCTGCGCTCGTCAACGCCGACCTCGGGAAGCTTGACGCCCACCGGGCCGAGCTCGTCGCGAAGGCCGCTCGTGAAGTCCGTGACGGAAAGCTCGACGACCACTTCCCGCTGCGCATCTGGCAGACCGGAAGCGGCACGCAGACGAACATGAACGCGAACGAAGTCATCGCGAACCGCGCGATCGAGCTGGACGGGGGGGAGATCGGCTCGAAGTCCCCGGTGCATCCGAACGATCACGTGAACATGTCACAGTCGTCCAACGACACGTTCCCGACCGCCATGCACATCGCGGTCGCAGAGGAGTTGGTCCATTGCCTCGTTCCGGCAGTCCGTGCGCTGCGCGAGGCGTTGGACCAGAAGTCAGCGGCGTTCGCAGGGATCACCAAGATCGGTCGTACGCATCTGATGGATGCCGTCCCTCTCACCCTCGGGCAGGAGTTCTCGGGGTACGTCGCCCAGCTCGATGCCGACCTGGTGCGACTGGACCAGGCGCTGCCCGGCCTCTACGAGCTCGCGGCAGGCGGTACGGCTGTCGGCACCGGGCTCAATACGCATCCCGACTTCGGAGCGAGGGTCGCCGCGAAGATCGCCGAGCTGACCGGCCTCCCGTTCGTCTCTGCACCCAACAAGTTTGCCGCGCTCGCTGCCCATGATGCGCTGGTCTGGGCGAGCAGTGCCCTGCGAGTGCTCGCCGGATCACTGAACAAGGTGGCCGACGACTTGCGCTGGCTCGGTTCCGGGCCGCGGAGCGGGCTCGGAGAGCTCGTGCTGCCCGCCAACGAGCCCGGCTCCTCGATCATGCCGGGAAAGGTGAACCCGACCCAGTCGGAGGCCATGATCATGGTGTCGATCCAGGTGATCGGGAACGACACGGCGGTAGGCATCGCCGGAGCGCGCGGGAACTTCGAGCTGAACGTGAACAAGCCGCTCATCGCCCATAACGTTCTCCACTCGATCGAGCTGCTTGCGGGAGGGTGCACGTCCTTCCGGAGGTTCGCGGTGGAGGGAGTCGAGCCCGACGAGGCACAGATCGCGCGCCACTTGGAGCGCTCGCTGATGTTGGTCACTGCGCTGAATCCGGTGATCGGCTACGACAAGGCGGCCGACGTCGCCAAGAGGGCGTACAAGGAGGGTATCTCGCTGCGCGAGGCCACGGTCGAGCTCGGGTACCTGAGCGGCGAGCAGTTCGACGAGGCGGTCCGGCCTGACGAGATGACGCACCCATGAGCGAGGTGCTCGCGCCCGAGGCCGTCGACTCAGCACTCCGAGGTCGCGGTCTGCGTTGGCATCGCGATGAGGAGGTGCTGGTGAAGGAGGTCGACCGGAGGGATTTCGCGGGCGCGCTCGACTACGTGAACCGGGTCGGTGCGTTGGCCGAAGCAGCGAACCACCACCCCGACGTCGACATTCGCTGGAAGATCGTTGTCCTGCGGCTGTCGACCCATTCGGCCGGCGGACTCACCGAGCGCGACCTTGTGCTCGCGGCGCAGATCGACCGCCTCGACGACGAAGGTACGTGACCGGATGCTCAGACGAGCTCCACGACAGTGTCGCCAGTCTCCTGCTTCCGCAGGCGCGAGTACAGCGCCGCGCCACCGAGGATCAGGGCTCCCGGGAGCCATTCAGTCCACGCCTGCGGCAGCCCCAGGAACGTCGTCGACGTGATGGCCTCCTGGATCAGAAGTCCGCCCAGCAAGGCTCCGACGTACGAGCCCCGGCCGCCGAAGATGCTGGCACCGCCGAGCACGGCCGCCGCGAGCGTCGTCAGCGTGTAGCTCGCGCCGATCGCGGGGTCGCCAATCCCAACTTGTACCGTCAGGAGGATGCCGGCGCAGACCGCGCACAGCGAGCAGGCGATGTGGGAAAGGAACAGCGACGAGCCGACGTGCGCGCCCATCCGGAACGCGCGCACCTCGTCTGAGCCGACCGCCCGCAGCTCCCGACCATGGTGCGTTCGCCGCACGTATACCTCGGCCGCCACAGCGATCGCGGCGGCGACTAGGAACACGACCGGGACGGGGCCAACGCTGACTTCGACCGCGCCGACCACCGATGTCCCGATCGAGCCAGCGGATTGGGGGCGTAGGAGCAATGCGACTCCCTGCAGCCCGATGTAGGTCACGATCGTGGAGATGACCGGTCCGATGCCCAGATTGCGGATGAGAAAGGCGTTGACCGCTCCGACGCACACCCCGGCGCCGGCGGCGACCAGACCCCCGGTGAGGAGCCCGGTCAAGCCGGCGCCCTGCGTCGCGAAGAACGACATGATCACGACGGTCACGCCCATCATCGGGCCGACGGATAGGTCGAAGCTTCCGCGCAGCAGCACGGTGAGCTGTCCGATCCCGCCTACACACAGGATGGTTGCGAGGAAGAGCAGGTCGTTGACGTTGCGAGCCCCGAGGAACAGCGAGTGCCCGGCGTCCGTGCCGAAGGCGAGCCCCAAGACGATAAGCGCGAGGATCGCGCTGGGTGAGGCGTCGCTCCTCACGGCGCGCCGCCAGGCGGCCAGCCGTTCGGTCCGGCCGGTCTTCCTCCTGGTGGGGCCCGCGGAGTCGCCCATGGTGGCACCCGTGGTGGCGCCCGCGGTGGTGCGCTCCACCGAAGAAGTGACGGCAGCTCCCGTGATGTTCTGCTCGGTGAGCTCGTCTCCTGAGAGGGATCGCACGATTTGACCGCGAGAGAATACAAGGACGCGGTCGCAGAGCCCTGCGAGCTCGATTGCATCCGATGACACGATCATCACGGCAGTGCCCTGCTCCGCGGACTTGCGCAAGAGGTTGTAGATCTCGATTCGCGCTCCGGCGTCGACGCCGCGCGATGGCTCGTCCGCCAGCAGGACGAGCGGTTCGGCTGCCATCGCCCGGGCCAGGACCACCTTTTGCTGGTTCCCGCCCGACAGGTTGGCTGCGGCGATGTCCGTGCGCGGAGGCTTGATGTCGAACGCCTTGACCTGGGCGTCGACGAACGCCTGCTCGCGATCTCGTCGAAGCACGCCTGCCGATTCCACCTCGCGCAGCACGAGGAGCGAGAGGTTCTCCCGTACCGTCATCGATCCGAAAAGCCCTTCTCGGTGCCGGTCGTGGGGGACGTACACGATCCCAGCACGTCGGGCGCGTCCGGGCCTCTTGGTGCCGGCCTCTTGGCCGCGTACACGAACCGAGCCGCTGTGGGACGCAAGGCCTGCGAGCGCCCGGACGGCGTCGCGCTGGCCGTTCCCCTCCACGCCGGCCAGCCCGACGATCTCACCCTCGCTCACCGAGAAGCTCACGCCCTGGAGCTTCTGGCCGGTGAGCTGGTCGACGTCGAGCACGACCGGTCGCGCTTCCTCTTGGGAGCGCTTGGCAGGGAAGGACTGACGTACTGGTCGTCCGACGATCATGCGGAGGATCTCGTCGTCGGACAGATCCTGCACTTGGGCCGTCGCTCGGACCTGGCCGTCGCGCAGCACCGTGACCCGCTCGGCGACCCGACGTACCTCGGGGAGCCGGTGGGAGATGTACACCACGCTGGTCCCGCTCTGGCGGAGCCGTTCGATCTCTTCGAACAGTCTGCGGCTCTCGCTCGCGGTCAATGACTCCGTCGGCTCGTCCAGGACGAGCACCTGGGCATCGGCGGCGAGGGCCTTGGCGATCTCGAGGAGTTGGCGTTCCGCAACGGAGAGCTCACCGGTACGCCGCCGTGGGTCGAGCAGCGCGTCCACGAGCGCCAGCCGGTCAGACGCCCACGAGCGGAGCCGCCGGTACGGCGGACGCTCTGCCTTCGGGACGGAGAGCGCGAGGTTCTCCGCCACGGTCAGATCGTCGAGCACGGATGGGTACTGGTATACGACGCTTAAGCCGAGCGACTGCGCGGCGCGTGGGTCCGCGCGCTCGAGGCGGTGGCCGCAGATGTGGACCGTCCCAGCATCGGGGACGAGCGCACCTGCAGCCACCGCCATCAGCGTTGACTTGCCTGCACCGTTCTCTCCGAGGAGCGCGTGGACCTCGCCCCGTCGCACCTCGAGCGACACGTCGTCCAGTGCGACGAGTCGGGCGAAGGACTTACGGATCCCGACGAGCCGCAGTGGCGGCTCCGTGGGGTCAGCCGGTGCAGGCATCGTCGATCAGGTCTTGCCGTACTTGGCGAGCACCGCCGGAGAGAGGTCGTCGGAGAGGTACCGGTCCGTCGGTTGGTGGGATGTGCAGTGCGGCGGCCCCGACAGCGTGTTCTCGTAGAACGTGAGGTTGTAGAGGCTGGGCTCGGTGTCCTTGATCCCCTCTGCCGCGGCGATGGCTTTGCGGGCCGCAACTCGCCCCAGCCAGTTACGCGTCGAGACCGTCGAGAGCTGGAAGTGCGGGTCCTTCGCGTGTGTCGACTTCCAAAGGCAGCCAAGGCCATTCGCTGTCGCGGCAGCCACCGCCGGGATGGAGCGTCCCGCCGCCTGGAAGGCGTGGAGCACGGATAGGGCGTCGGTGCCGTATGTCGAGATGATCCCGTTGATGGTGGGGAACTCGCTCAAGAGGGAGCTGCCGATCTGTTGGGCCTTCGCGGGTGTCCATGTGGTGGCGGGCCACTTGGAGGTGCCGGTGAGCAGCTTCATTCCCGGGTGCTTCGCGAAGACCTTGTCCACGGCGTCGAGGATCCCCTCCGAGACAGGGTTACCTGCCGGCCCGCCCAGCTCGACGATGTCGCCGTGACCGTGCAGCACCTGCACCAGCCAGTTCGCGAAGAGCGTGCCTGAGTAACCGGGCACCCAGTCCACGTAGCTCACGAATGTCTTGCCAGACTTGCCTCCTGGGTTCGCGCCCCAAGGGACAACCTTCACTCCGGCACGCGTCGCGGCGCGGATGGCAGGCAGCTCGGACTGCCCGAAGTCAGGGATGACGACGAGCGCGTTGACCCCCTGGGCGGTCATGCTCTCGATCTGCGAGATCGCCCTGTCCAGTGTCCCCTCCGCGATCTGGACGACTTGCTTGACGTTCTTGCACTTGGCCGCCTCGGACCGCACGGCCGCCATGGACGCCTGTGACCACGCGTTCACGCCGAAGCCGTCGAGGATGCCGAGCTTGATCTGGGTGTGTCCACAGAAGGCAGCCGTGTTCAGCTGACCCGCATGGGCGATCTCGTACTTCATCGAAGCCGAGACGACGGTCTCGCTCTTTTTGTGAGTCCGCGCGTGGCCGTTGGACGCCCCCGTCACCCCGGAGCCGATCACCGCGCTCATGGCGACGCCGAGGGCGCCTGCGCCGAGTACGCGCACCGTTCGGCGAAGACGCAGCCGCCTTGCCACTTGATCTCTACGTTCCATCACTTTCTCCCTTCGCTCATGAATTGCTTCTTGGATTCGGTTGGGGTGCAGTGCCGTGGCTCTCCGCGACGGCGGGGAGGAACGCTCCGTGGAGGGGGTCGTCGTCCGGGGACGCGGGCACGAGCGTCGTGCCCACCGTCCCCCGCGGGGCATGGCGATCGGCTGCGGCCGACGGTGGCCAGAAGGGCAGGCGCCTGACGACGGCCCTCCAGTGGACGCTCCGCAGCGCCATCGCGGCCGCGATGACCCCCGCTTGGATCAGGTACTGGACGGACGTCGCGGCGCCGGTTCCGAACACATCCTGCTGCAGCTGGATGAGGAAGATCGCCCCGATGGCCGATCCCACGACGCTCCCGCTGCCACCCGCCAGGGAGGCTCCGCCGAGCACCACGACCGTGATCGACGGCAGCAGGTACGATGTTCCGGCGCTGAGCCCCGGAGTGCCGACGTACGCCGCGAGGAGGATCGCGGCGATGCCGTAACAGACGCTCGCAGCAACGTAGGTTCCCCAGACATATCGCCGCACGCCGATGCCGGCCACGTACGCTCCGGCCGCGTTCGTGCCGACAGCGACGAACCTTCGCCCCAGTGCCGTGACCCGCATCGCCGCCGCGACGATGACGACCAGAACGAGGGCGATCAGCACAGAGTGCGGGACGCCCCAGAGCTTGTCGAACCCAAGGCTCGTCAAGGCGGGCGCCGGAGTAGCCGTCGAGCTGCCGCTCGTAATGATCAGGATCACACCCAGCAAAAGCGCATTCGTCCCCAAGGTCGCGATCAGGGGCGTGATCCGCAGGCGAGTGATCACGAACCCGTTCACCGCCCCGGTGAGGGCGCATGCCAGCAGCGTGGCTCCGATCGCGAGCAACAACCCACTGTTGGCGCCGTTCGGGTACTTCGTGACGATGATCGTCGCCAGCGAGATCGTCCCGGCGACGGAGAGGTCGAGCCCGCGCTGCTGGATCACGAGGGTCTGGCCCATCGCGGCGATCGCGAGGACGGCAGCGAACGGCAGCGTCGAGGTGAGCGCGGTCGTCCCCAGGCTCCCCGACGCGACGAGCGGGCTCAGCGCGAACAGGACGACCGTGGCGGGCCAGATGGGAAAGAACGGACTGCGGACCGCGTCCCCGACTCGAGAGATCGCCACCATCCGTGCCGTCAGTCCGGCGTGGCCACGCCAGGATCACCCGACAGCGGCGAACGTTCAGCGCCAGAGCACCGTGCTGGCTCCAGTGCCTTGGAGACCGCAACGTCAATCCGCGAACAGCATAAAGCGACCGACATCCTCCCCCCACAGCGCTCCTTTAGGCAAATGTAGTGACACTGAGCACTCGCGTCAACTGCTGCGAACCAGACGCATGCCGCACTTGGCGGCGCGTCGCGCTGCCGTGCGCTCGGCTCAGCCTTTGGCGACCCAGCCGCCGTCGCAGACGAGCGTGGCTCCGGTGACGTAGCGACTGGCTTGCGGCGACGCAAGCATGAGGATGCTACACGCCACGTCCTCGGCCGACCCGATGAAGCCGAGCGGGGTGAGGGAGTGGATCCATTCCTCCATCGAGGGGTTCTGCGGGTACTGGTCGGTGAGCATGGGGGTCGTTGCGAACCCAGGCGCCACCACGTTCACTCGCGTAGCCGGTGCGAGCTCCACGGCGACCGCGCGCGCGAACGCCTCCACTGCTCCCTTCGCCGCGGAGTACGGAGCGTACGCCGGGAACCCGACATGCGCCACGGTGGACGAGACGAAGACGATCGATGACCCGGGCGCGAGATGCGGGACCGCAGCCTTCGTGAGCAGCATCGGCGCCCGGGCGTTCACGTTCCACATCCGGTCCACCGTTGCCGTGTCGGTCTCTTGGAGCGTCCCCTTCTCGAGAAGGCCCGCCCCGTGCACCAGGACGTCGACGGTCCCCGAGGTGTCCAGCGCCGCCCGGACGACACGCTCGATGGTCGTGTCGTCGGTGAGGTCTCCGACCACCGGGTGCACAGAGCCCGCCGATCCGGTGGGGGCGGACTGCAGCTCGTCGAGCCGGGTCACGCTCCTCCCGACGGCGACGACCGTAGCGCCGGCCCCCACCAGGAGGCGAGCGCATGCCGCGCCGATTCCCGAGCTGGCTCCGGTCACGATGGCCGTCTTCGCGGTGAAGTCGAACTGCATTGGCTCTCCGTTCAGGACCACTCCGACGGCGCCGCCCCGGCAGCCGACGTGAAGAAGCACGACCTCGAGGCGACGAGCCCTCCACTGGAATCTGTGACTCCGTGCGCCTACGCTCTGTTGAGTAGCACAGTACATGTCAGCACGCAAGCAAGGAGGGGGCTGCATGCCCGATACGAGTTCCGTCATTCCGGCCACCCACGCAGACATTCTCGAGAAGAAGGGCTTCGCCCACGTGGCGACCGTGGGTTCCCACGGAGAGCCACAGTCCTCGCCGGTCTGGTATGGGTGGGACGGGCACGTGCTGTCGTTCAGCCAGACCACCGGTCGGCAGAAGTACCACAACTTGGGCAAGGAGCCGCGCATCGCCTTGTCGGTCACCGATCCCGAGAACCCCTACCGCTACATCGAGATCCGCGGTGTCGTCGAGGGTATCGACGAGGACCCCGACAACGCCTTCATCAACTCGATGGCCAAGAAGTACCTCGACGAGGACGTCTATCCCTGGCACAAGCCCGAGGACCATCGGGTGATCGTCCGCGTCCGTCCTGAGCGCACGACTATCCAGTGACCGACCCCGTCGAGGGGTCGGAGCCCGGCACACCCGCGCCCCGGGCGTCCGGGGCCGTGGCCGCGCGCCGCTCGCGCTACGTGGTGCGCGGTGCGAGGATCCTGAGCCAGGATCCCAAGATCGGTGACCTGGACAAGGGCGACGTGCTGGTCGAGGGTTCCACGATCGCCGCTGTGGGCGCCGATCTCGGCCAGCTCGACGCCGAGGAGATCGACGGCACGGACTGCATCGCACTTCCCGGCTTCGTCGACACGCACCGGCACAGTTGGCAGTCAATCCTCCGGCATGTGTCGACCGACTGGACGCTTCCCCAGTACTTCTCCGGTATCCGCGGAGTCCTTGGGAGGGAGTACGAACCGCAGGACATGTACGCCGCGAACCTCATCGCGATGCTCGATGCTCTGGACTCGGGAATCACGACCTTGGTCGACTGGTCGCACAACAACAACTCCCCTGAGCACGCGGACGCGGCAATCCAGGCCATCGTCGACTCTGGGATCCGAGCCGTCTGGGGCTGCGGCAACAGCAACGATGAGTGGCTTCCCATCAGCGACGTCCCGCAGTCACGGGACATCGTCCGGATCGCGGAGCGGTGGTTCTCCTCCAAGGACGCTCTGGTGAGCTTGGCCCTCGCGCCGCGCGGTCCCCAGTTCGCCACCAAGGAGGTGACGCTCCAGGATTTCGGGCTGGCGTCAGAGCTGGACATCCCCGTCACGGTCCATGTGGGCGACGGCGCGTGGGGCAAGGGGCTACCGGTCCGCTGGATGCACGAGAACGGGCTCGCGACGCCCACGACCACCTATGTCCACTGCAATGCGCTTGCCGACGACGAGTTCGACATCATCAAGTCGACGGGAGGCTCCATCTCGAGCGCCCCTGAGTTGGAGATGCACATGGGGCACGGTCGACTCGCCACGCTGCGCGGCCACCAGCGCGGTATCCCCGTGTCGATCTCGATCGATGTGTGCACTTCGGTCGGCGGCGACATGTTCTCGGCGATGCGGGCGCTTCTTGCCGGTTCGCGCTATCTGGTCAACGTCGAGGCGCTCGACGAGGGTCGGACGGTGGACCCGCTGCCTCTCACCTCCCGGGATGTCGTGTTCTTCGCCACTCAGGGCGGCGCGACCGCCGCCTGGCTCGGCGACAAGGTCGGGTCGCTCGAGCCCGGAAAGCGCGCGGACATCATCCTCGTGCGGACCGACACCTGGGGGATGCAGCCCCTGAACTATCCCGCGGGTGCGATCGTCGAGTCAGGACACCCCATGCTGGTCGACACCGTCTTCGTCGATGGCGAGATCGTCAAGCGCGGCGGCACCTTGGTCCACCACCGCCTCTCGGACGTGCGCCGCCTCGCAGAAGATGCGCGCGACCGCCTCATGCGCCACGCGGGGATCGACAATCCCGGCCTCTGGCAACCGGAGGTGTACACGAACCAGTAGGTTCCCCCGGGTCGACCCGCCGCCGGGCAGGCTCGCCCCTTCGAGGCCGTCCTATCCGGCAGGAGCCCGCGCGGCGGCGTTCGAGCTGCCTGCGCTACTCGAGGATCAGCTCGCGTAGAGCGGACACGACCTCGCTCCCGGCCCCGTGGGATGAGACGTAGTCCTCGACTGAGCCGTGCTCGGCGCGCAGGCCGTCGAGGAGCGCACGGATGTTGGCAGGTGTGGCGGAGAGCATCGCCGCGGCCACGCTGCGAATCTGCTCTTCCTGCTCAGGGAGGCGTGAGACGAGCCGGGCCAGGTGCGCGTCCATCGCTGCGGTGCTGAGCGCGTAGTCCTCGGCGATGGTCTCGTCGGGGACGCCGAGCAGCGAGAGCAGGACGGCGACCAGGACACCGGTCCGGTCCTTCCCGGCCGCGCAGTGGACGATCACCGGGCAGGAGTGCGGTTGCGCGACGATGCCGACCGCCTGCGCGATCTCACTGCCGGACTGGCGGGCGATATCGAGGTAGTGCCCGGCGAACCAGCCGGGGCCGCTGCGGTACTCGTCGAACCCCGGCAGGACGCCGAGGAGCGGCAGGTGGTGGAAGCCGACGGGGATCTCGTCGACCGGGAACCGCGCCGCTTCGACTTCTGGGCGCGAGCGCAGGTCGATAACCGTGGCGATGCCGAGCGTGCGCACGACCGCGCGGTCGGAGCTGCTCAACCGGGAGAGGTCGTCCGCGCGGAACAGCAACCGCCACCTGATGGTGCGTCCGTCGACGGCCCGGTACCCGCCGAGATCACGGAAGTTCGCCGCGCCTTCGAGTGAGACGTGACGGTCGTGGGCTCTGCCGGCGAGGGGAGGTTCGATCATGGCTTCGGCGCGAAGAAGGTGCTCAGGGCAAGGGTGGGTCGCGCCGGTGGGCGGTGTGCGCTCAGCGGACAGGGAGGTCCCAGAGGGGGAACCACCGGGAGAGGTCGGCCTCGACCGGCAGGTCGGAGCCGAGGAGCGAGCGGACCCGAAGCT